>NZ_JALQDD010000033.1:0-120611 GCF_023631405.1 Caballeronia sp. GAWG2-1 | reverse complement strand
AACCGAACCATCATTTGCCATTTCCATCTCCAGATTCACGGCGCCGCGCTGGCAGTGCGGACATCGATGAAAACGCGTCTCGCGCACCGTGCGACTGACGCGGGCCGCCGCCACTGCATACGCTCGGGCGGGCAGCCATCGCCTGAGCACGGGATAACTAACGAAATTGCGTGATACGGAATGCGGGGTGCGGCGCGGGGCGGATGTGAGCCGCTTCAGACTGTCGGATGCTCTGCCCGCGATTGAGCGAAAGGATCGGCGAGTCCGGATGGGAAACGGTCCTTGAGGCGTGAGTGCCTGTCCCGGAATTGAGTGCGAGCCATTATAAACAGACGTATCTCAAAAACCCAACGCATTTTTATCAGTTCATATGCTCTAAAGATCGTCCTCGACAAGCCGTATACGGCGGCCTCCGAAGACGCGGCTTCAGCGCTCGAAAACCCTTGTGCGACAAGGCTTTCGAGCGTATGTCCAGCAGCTGTCCATGTGGCTCAGGCCTTCGGCGCGAGCCATGAATCCTCGGCTTCGATACCGTCCGGCTCGTAGGTCCAGGTAATCTTTTCGTAGGTGAACGCGAGGTCCTCCATGTGTCCGATCTGCCGGTTGTTCGGGTCGAGGCAGTTCGGTGTCCATGACTTCATGTTGGTCAGGATCGCGTTCTCGAGCTTGGCGGTGTAGTACTTTTCCTCCGTGCCTTTCGGCGAGATGCGATAGAACTCGAGCGTGACGGTCTTCAACTGTTCGCCGGACGTCAACGCCTGATAAAGCTTCGGGCTCGACTTGTCGATCTCCTTGCTCACCTTCATCGCGCCATGCACGCGCTTGCCGGTGGGCAGTCCGGTCTGCGGGCTTTTCGGAATTTCGATGGTGTGATCCACGGCTTGCACGAGGATCTTGCCTTCGTGACCTTGCACCTTCGTGGCGCCTTCGATTTTTCCCTGGTTTTGACCTTCGACGGTCAGATAGCACGGCATCGGCATGATTCACCTCTTCTAGGTTGTTCGGGTTGGAGCGCCGTTCTCTTCAGGTCCGGCGCATGTTTGTAGTGTCGGCGGGCGCCGTTGCAGCCGTGTTGCGCCAAGGGCGCCGCTTGTTTCATCCGTAACGAACGCGCAACTGCCTGGGTTCGCGAACGTTCGGTCGCCTGTTGCGCGATTTGTGCGCTGCGTTGTGCGTTGCTTTAGCCCGCATTACACTTGCGACCATTTCTAAGATAAATCTCAGGTCGTATCGGAATGCTTATCGCCGATGCGCTCGCTCAACCGGGGGCCACTGTGACCAATGACGTTCGTGCGGCCGCCGCCGCGCCGCACGGTCTGCCCGCTACCGGCGCGCGTCATCATGTGGCGGGCTTGCGGCGCGCCCTGTTTTTGGGCGTGGTTTACGCCGTCCTTTCGACACCGCTCGACACGCTCGGCACCGGTTCGGCGTTGGCGGCGGTGGTGTGGCCCGCCCCGGCGATGGCGGTGGCCTATCTCTGGCGTCGGCCGCTCGGCGAATGGCCGGCCGCGCTCGTCGCGATCTTCATCGCGATGGTCATCGTCGGTCAGTTCGACGTGTTCCCGCTTTGGGTCGATGCGTCCTTCGCGCTCGTCAACGTGCTCGGCGTGGGCGTGGGCGTCGGGCTTGCTTGGCGCTTCGTGAGCCGCCGCGCGCGTCTCGATACCACCGCGCGCTTCACACGCTTCCTGTTATTGCTGCCGTTTGGCACCGTTTTCGCTATGGCGCTCGCAGGTAGCGCGCTATCGCATGCGATCGGCGGTCGCGATCTCATCGATGTCTGGCGCACCATCATGGGCAGCAACGGTCTGGCGATGCTCGTCCTCGTGCCCGGTCTGCTCGCGTGGACTACGCCGCCCGATCCGGATGCGCGGCCGGTGCGCGCGTGGGTCGTCGTCGTGCCGGCGCTGTGCGGCGCGGCGCTGATGATCGAGGCGTTCCGCATCCAGCTTCCTGACGAGACCGAGCATTTGCTGCTGATTCTGCTGCTCGTCTGGGCGGCGGTCGCCGGGTCGATCCGCGCGGCGACGCTCGCGGCTTTCGTCATCGTGACGACGGGCGTGGCGCTCACGGTGACGGGCAATGGTTCGTACCATCAAAACGGCATCGTCGGCGTGCGGCAGTTGCAGATCGACCTCGCCGTGCTGTGCACGCTGGTGTTTTACGTGGCGGTCGCGCTGCTCGAACGGCGTGGTTACGAGGCGCGTCTGCAACGCGTGCAGAAGCTCGAATCGCTCGGCCTTTTGGTGAGCGGCATTGCACACGATTTCAACAATGTGCTGGGCGCCGTGCGCGGCCACGCCGAATACGCCGATGAACTTCTTCCCGCCGATGCCGATGCGCGCCGTCCGCTGCAACACGTGCTGGCGGCAGTCAGAAGCGGCACCGCGATGACCGAGCAGATGCTGCTCGCGGTCGGACGCGGCAGTCCGCGACGTAGCGAACCGGTGTCGATGCGCGTGGTCATCGACGAGGCGGTGGGTTTGGCGACGGCGGATCATCGCGGGCCGGTGACGATTGCCGTGGAATACGACGACGTTCGCCTGGGCACGAGCGGTATCGATGCGTGGCCTGTCGCGGGCGATCATGCGCAGCTCGTGCGGGTGCTTTTGAACCTGCTGCGCAACGCGGCGCAGGCGGCGCGCAGCTGGGTGATCTTGCGCGTGTCGGCGGGCGTGCCGCGCGAGGAAATCGCGGATGTCGGGCGCGTGCCGGAGCGCACCGCGGTGATTCTAGAAGTGCACGACGATGGACCCGGAATTGCGCCGGATATCGCGTCGCGGATTTTCGACCCGTTCTTTTCGACCAAGCGCAAGCAGAGCGGGCATGGGTTGGGGTTGTCGATCGCGGCGGGAATCGTCGCGGATCACGACGGCGGGATTACGGTCGGAAACGGGCCGCTGGGTGGGGCGATGTTTCGGGTGTTGTTGCCGGCGAAGCGCGTGAAGGGTGTGGCGACGGTATCGCGCGGTGGCCTGGGCGACGGGGGAATGCATGAGGCTAGTGGTGCGGATGCGGCTTATGTGACGCCGCCGCGGTCGACTATCGGAACCGATGCGTCGCCGTCGGATGGAGAAAAGGCTAACGCGGATTATTTGGCGACAGCGCCGAGCATTGCGTCCATGTCGCGAGCGATGGATGCGGCTCACGCGCCGGGCACGCCCTGCACCGAGCCCAACGCTCCCATCGGCCAAGGCGAGCCCGTCCTCCTTGTCGAAGACGACGACACCCTCCGCGCGCTCCTCGAAGACTGGCTCGCCGAATCCGGCTTCGAGCCTGCGAGCTACGCGTCGCCCGCCACCGCGCTCGACGCATTGCAAGCCGATCCGCACGGCTTCGCGTTCCTCGTCAGCGACATCGAAATGGATGACCTGCGCGGCGACGAACTCATCGTCGCCGCGCGCGAACGCAGTCCCGCGCTGCCCGCGCTCTTGATCAGCGGGGCGCGGCAGGGCGCGCATATCGCCGCGGGCGTGAGCGTGCCGTTCCTCGCCAAACCGTTTGGCCGCGCCGATTTTTCGCGCGCGGTGCAGGCGCTTTATCACTCACACGAAGCCACGCGCTAACACCATGCCGAGTTCACCCCGCATATTGATCGTCGACGATGACCATTCCTTGCGTGTTTTGCTCGTTGAATATCTAGCCGGACACGGCATGACGACCGAAGGCGCGGCATCCGCCGCCGAAGCGCGCGAATGCCTCGCCGCCGATACCTTCGATCTCGTGTTGCTCGACCTCGGCCTGCCCGACGGCGACGGCCTCGAACTCGCGCGCGAATGGCGCGCGGGCGGCGAGGGCGGCGCCATGCCGATCATCTGCCTCACGGGCCGTACCGAGGAAGCCGACCGCGTGATGGGCCTCGAACTCGGCGCGGACGATTACGTCACCAAGCCGTTTTCGCCGCGCGAAGTGCTCGCCCGTGTGCGCGCCGTGCTGCGGCGCACGGGCGCGGGCGCGGCGCAGGGCGCGCCGATCACGCGCGGAAAGCTGCCGCGCGCATATCGCTTCGGCGGCTGGACGCTGAATCTGAACACGCGCCGCCTCAAGTCGCAGGACGACGAGACCGTTACCCTCACCAACGCCGAGTTCAATTTGCTGGTCGTGCTGCTCGGCGCGCCTAATCGCGTGGTGTCGCGCGAACACATGATCGAGCGCACCCGCGCGTTCGACGATGTCTATGACCGCGCCATCGACGTCCAGATTTTGCGGCTGCGTCGCAAGATCGAGGAAGATGCGCGCGCGCCCAAGCTGCTGTGCACGGAACGCGGTGCGGGCTACTACCTGAATGCGGAAATCGAGGAAGTGTGGTGATCGACCTTTGCGTGTTTCCCGATTTATCCTCGACGAATAAGCCATGAGTCCTCCTTTCGATACGCTCGGTTCCGCGCCCATTACGCCGGACAACCCCGCTGGCGACGATGTCCGCGACGATCCCGACTTCGATCGCCTGCAGACTGAGATCGACAAACTCAACAGCCCGAGCGCGGCGGCCGGCACGGACTGGGACGTGGTGCAGCGCGCTGCCACCGTGCTGCTCGCCGAACGCGGCAAGGACTTGCTCGTCGCGTGTTATCTCGCGGGCGCACTCATGCGCCGTTCCGGCCTCGAAGGCCTTGCGAGCGGCTTGACGGTCATCGACGATCTGCTCGCGAATTACTGGGAAACGCTGCATCCGGGCCTCTCGCGCTTGCGGGCGCGGCGCAACGCGTTGTCGTGGATTTTCGAGCGGGCGGTTCAGTTCGTCGTGGACAAGGTGGACCGCGATACGCAGCAGGAGCGCGCATTGATCGATGCGTTGCAGACGCGCCTCGAAGCCATCGATACGCGTCTTGCCGAGAAAGACCCGGACGCGCCGAGCGTGCGGCCGTTGCTCAATCAGATTCGCACGTTGCCGGTTCCGGAAGCTGTGCCCGAGCCCGTGCCTGCTGTAGACGCGCCTGTCGCGTCGGCGGAGACACGACCAGCACAAATCTCGCGTCCTTCTGCGCCGGCCGCTGCCGCATCGCTTGCCGTCGCGCCGCTTTCGAACGCGGCCATTGTGTCCGATGCCGATGCCGACCGCGCCTTCGAGCAGATTGCCGAGCGGCTGGTGACGCTGGCGGGCTTCCGGCGTGGCAATCGGGTGAGCGATGCGCAGGCGTATCGGCTGAATCGGCTTGCGGCGTGGGGCGCGATCGAAACCGCGCCGCTTGCCGAGCGTGGCCAGACGCGCATTCCGGGGCCGATCGCGGAACTGGCGATTGCGCTGGACCGCCTGCAATCCGGCGATGCGCCCGAGGACACACTCACGTTCGCAGAGGCGAACTTGCCGGCGTTTCCGTTCTGGATGGATTTGAATCGTGCGAGCGCGCAGGCGCTTGCGAATCTTGGCGAGCCGTTCGCGGACGCGCTCGCCGAAGTGAACGCGGCGACGCTGCAACTGTTGCGCCGCGCCCCGGAGTTGCCGAATCTGACTTTCGCGGATGGCAAGCCTTTCGCGGATGGCGCGACGCTCGAATGGATCACGAGCCTGCAACGCAATGCGGCGACGGGTTCGGGCGGCGGCGCGGCGCCGGATGCGCTCGCGGTGGCGCTCGGCACGGCGCGCTCGCTCGCCGCGGCGGGTGACCTCGAAGCGGCGGCAGTGGCGCTCCAGGGCGCGACGTTGGGTACGAATCCGGAACAACGCCTGCGCGCGACCATCCACTTGAGCGAATTAATGCTGGCGCATCGGCCGAACGCGCCGCTGCGGCCGTTCGCGCAGATGATCGTCGGCGAAGTGGATCGGCATGAGCTCGACCGCTGGACGCCGCAACTCGCGCTGGAGGCGTTGAGCGCGGCGCACGCGCTGTATCAGCAAAACGATGCGCATGCCGAAGCGACTGCACTGGTCGCGCGCATTGCGAAGATCGATGCGGCTGCGGCGGTGAAGTTGGCGTTGGGGGGCGTGTAGGGGAAGGCGGTCGCGCGCGACGCGTGACGACGGCCGCCTGACAACGCCTCGTTCGCTTGCTCAACGCGCGCCACCCACGGTTCCAGTAGCCCGCCTATTCAAGCCATCGTCCAGTGAGGCAAATCCAGAGAACATAGGTTGGAAACTTGGGCGCAGGCCGCCGTTCGAAGCTGCTGTGATACTGCTTATGCCAGTTGGTTGTGCTCGCAGGAGAGCTGCTGCACTGTCAGCACCCGTTCCGCGACAGGCGAACGTGCTTTAGGATCGGCGTTAGCCACATTCAGGCCGTCAAGTGAACTGGTCAGCGGGCCGCGAGTGTTAACTCCCAGCCGCGCTCCATTTACCGCTGTGGTCCCTACCCCTTCTTACTGTCTTTACGCGCTTTACGCGCGAGCTGCTTCTCACTCTCGGTCACGCGCGTCATTGCGCGCGCCTGATTCTTGAAGATCAACGCATCGAGCACGCCGCGCACGAGTTGCTGATCCTGCTCGGGCATGCGCGCAATGGTTTCGAACTGACAACGCGACATCATCGGGGCCGCGCTCGCCTTCATCAGAAATTAGCGCATCTAAATTAACGCCGAGCCCGATAGCGAAGCATGGCACTTCCTGGCGATACCGCCGCTTCGCTCTTAGCAACGAAGAATGCCGAAGCAGACAAGGACGCGCATTCAAAATATTCAGAAAATACTGGCATTGAAAAAATTAGCGGACAGCCTGATGTCTATGCGGCAGTAAGAACTTAGTTTCCATTAATTTAGTCGAGGAATTTATTGTGAAAAAGCACGCTTATGTTGCGCATAGGCCGTTATCAAATGAAAAGGGTAAGGGCACGACGCATCACGTGGTAATCGTTGACCGAAAAGAGGTAAAGGAAACTAAAACGCAGAAAGAGGCAGCGGATTGGGCACTGTCAATGAACTACTCGGTACACGTTGCACGAGAGCGGCATTTGCAGGATCAGGATAAGCCCGCGCATTGGCGGCAGTATCCTTGAGAAGATGTAGCAGAGCGGAAATATCTAGATAAGGCGGCACGGAAGTTTACTCCGTGCCGCTTGAATGGCGAGAGCGCGAGATGATGCGCGACTAAGAAAGGGAAGAACGAAGAACCAGCGTCGTTGCCGGTGTCATAGTGTATTCAGCAATAAAGAAGAGCCGGCCCGTTGCCGCGTCCCAAGCCCCGCCCAGATACCAAACACCGAACTCAAGACCCCGCCCCCGACAACCCCGGCACTGTCGGCAAAACCGGCAAGATCGGCAACGGCGGCACGTCCGGCGCCGTCATCGGTCCTGACTGAATCGGTGCAAACGAAGGCGCCGCCGCCGTCACCAACGGGCCGCGCGCTTCCAGCAGACTATCGAAACGCGCTTGCAGCGTCTGCGTTCCAGCCGGAGAAGCCGGCGCATTCCAGCACATCCCGATCTGCTGCGGCAACGACACGCGTAGCGGCTGCGGCGTCGTCCCGCCACTATTACCCGCCAGCTTGATCAGCAACAACTGCTGCGTCTGCGCCGCAAGCGTATCGATCGCTTGCTGGCGCAGCTGCGTCTCTTTCTGCTGCGCGTCCTGCAATTGCGCCAGCTGCGTCGCGCCATCGATGATCGCGTCCTCGCCACGGAACTCGTAACGCACCGTGATCTGGTCGATGCCGCGCTGCGCGAGCGCCGCCGCCGACGACGGAAAATCCTGCGGCGTGAACAATCGGTGCCCATCGCGGAAGTCGCGCAGGAAACTGACCACGCCCGCATCGCCGCGATAACGCTTGGAGAGCGTCAGGCCATCGAAACGAATCAGCAAACTCACCTCGCCACACTGGCCGAGTGTCCAGTTGAAAGTGTCGCTCACCGGGAAGTTGAAGTTGGTCAACGTGCGCGCGCCCGCCGCACACTGCACCGTCAGCACAGTCGCGAATGGCCGCATGCGCGCTGAAGGATTCACGTCGATAGGCTGCGCCGTAATCGTCAACGGATACGCCTTCGCCTGCGCCGCCGCAATCTGCTGCTTCACACTCGCAATGGCCTGCTCCGCATTGGCCTGCTGCTGCTTCGCCTGCTCTTGCGCCGCCTGCGCCTGCGCTGCGTCGGCTTCGGCGCGGGACTTGGCGCGCTGTGCTTCCATCAGCTGCGCGGTGCGCTTGCCGACCGCCGAATTGAGCGTCGGCAGGAACGCGGCGGTGAAGGGCACGCTGTAATCGGCCGTCTGCACTTCAGAGATCGCGCTCGCCGAATGCGTCAGGAACGGCTTGGCCGGCCCATCGACAAAACTCCACACCGAACCCTGCGGACCGTACAACTGATCGACGACCTGCGTCATGCTGGTCGCCGCCTGCAATGGCCAATACACCTTGCTGTCCCAATCCGATTGCAACGCGCACGAAGTCTCTTCTTCCGTATAAGCCAGCACGAAATGCAGCGGCCCGCCGATCAGATGCCAGATGGACTGATCAGCCGCGCCGTTGGAATCGACTTCGTCACGCAGGCGCAAGAGGGCGCGCGCGGCATCGTGTACAGGCGATGTCTTCACCGCCGGATCGACGCCAAAGCCATGAAACGCAGCCGATACGCCATATGCCTTCGCGGTGCCATCGGTGACGGTGGCCGCGATCTGATCGATGTCCTGAAAATAGTCGCGCATGGCGGATGCCGCCCGCGCATTGACGCGCACCGCCGCCGCGCCCGCCAGCGGACTGCTCGCGATGCTGTCGCGGATCGCCTGGCCGCCGAACGAGTTGATGCTTTGCACGATGCCACCCGCATGGCTCGCGATCAGCGCGCCGGTGGCATCGCGCCGCAGGCGGCCCATGCGTCGAGCGGTCTGCAGCCAGTCGGGCAACTGGGCGTCGGCCACGCCTTCGAACTCGTCGTTGACGCGATCGAGCGCGCGCAGATAAGGGCTCGCGTTCTGCGTGATGGTCGCGAGCCGTCCGCGCCAGGCGTCGCGGCCCGGTAGCATGCGTTCGCCCTGCGGCACGGTTTGCACGAAGCTCTGCCACGCCTGAAAGCGCTCGATCTGATAGTCGTGGTCGAAGAACGCCTGTTGCTGCACGAGTTGCGCATCGTCGACGACCGCCTGGTGAATCTCCTTCAGATAGCCGTCGATATCCACCCGTCCCGCGCGTGTGTACGCGGCCGGCACCTTGATCTCCGCGAGCCGGTTCGCTTCGGCGAGTTGCGCGTCGGTGCGCGCGGCTTCCACGGCCTTCGAATCCGGCGCCGTTGCACGGCTCGACGCCGCCGTGATGCGCCCGCCCGCGACATTGCCCGCAACCGGAGCATCCACGTTTGCCAGACGCAGGGATTGCGCGCGCGCCGAGTTCGCGTCGAGCCAGAAGTCGGCGAGCGAGACATCGTGCAGATGCGGGTCGATCGGCGCAAGCTGCGTGAGCCAGTGCATGCGGTTCTGGTACAGCGCCTGGGCAAGCGTCGCCTGCTGTTGCGCCACGCGCGTCACGATGTCGCGCGCATTCGTCGCCGACCACGCGATATAGGAAATGCGCAAGTCGTTGATCTGGTCGAAGAGTTGCGACGACCACGGCGCCATGTCGCTATAAAGCGGCTGAGGCATCGCGGCAAGTTCCGGACGATCCGCGCCCGCCACTTTCGCGCGCAGCAGATTCGTCACGCGCACTTCGTTGAGGATGCTAAGCGGCAGCGTGCCGTCGGTATCGTTGACGAGATCGCGCCGCAAATCCAGATCGAAATCGCGTTCGACGGCTGGTCGGATGTACTGCAGATATTGCTGCGTGTATTGCTCGCGCAGCCGTTCCTGCAAGCGGTCGATATGGCCGGAGATCATCCAGCGCGAACGCCAGTTGCGGTTGCGGCGATCGATCTCGCGCAGCGCGGTGTTGCTGCGCGTGAGGGTAGCGGCGTCATCGACGAGCAAGCCGTCGAAGCGCTGATGAAACGGATAGCTGCGCTCGATCTGCGTCAGCGTGTTGACGTTGCGGATGAACGACATCGTGATCAGCAAGCCGAACGCAACGGCCAACATCACCCACGCGAGCATGCCTAGATGCTGGGTCGCGGCGAACCAGCGATTGACAAGCGCGGCAGGTTTGCCGACGTTGCGGTCTTGCGGCAGGATGCGGCCGAAGAGATCGTGCAGGAACACGCCGGTCGTCGAGGGTTCGTGCGGCGGCATCGGGCGCAGCGTCTCCGGCAGCACCGCAGAGCGCGCGCCGCCGGCCTGCAGGCCGCTCGAAAAGAACAGTCCGCGCAAGAACGGCGATTCCAGATACGGGCTGTTACCAAGGCACGCCTTCACGAAGAGTTCGGTGCCCGCGCGCAGGCGGTCGAGTTCGTTCGGAAACAGCAGCAGTTCCACCGCCGATTGCGGATGCCGCGCAACCAGCGCAACCCGCATCGCGCGTAGTCGTTCGACGATGGCATCGAAGGCCAGCGAGAGGAAGCGCTCGGTCGGCGGATCGTCGGCGGTGGCGGGCGCGAGATGACCCATCGCCTGATTCAACGCGGTCTCGGGCAAGAGCGTGCTCCAGCTTTCGAAGCCATAGAGCTGATCGCACTTGGTGACGAGCACGTACACCGGAAAGCGCCGCCCGAAAAGGCGGATCAACTGTTCTATGCGTGCACGGATCACGCGCGCTTCCTGATCGATCGCCTCGCGGTCCGGCGTGACGAGCCGGTCGGCGGAGATGGCGAGCACGAGTCCGTTGATGCCTTCGCGTCCGCGATAGCGCGACAGCAGGTCCAGCACCAGATTCCACTCGCGGCGGTCGGCGTCTTCGTTGTCGGCATCGACATAACGGCCCGCGCAGTCGAGCACGATGGAGCGGTCGAAGTACCACCAGTCGCAATTCTCGGTTTGCGGGACCGGCGCGCCTTGTTGCGTGTGATCCTGCAGCGAAGTGGACAGCCGCGAGCGCGCGAGCGCCGTGGTCTTGCCCGCGCCCGGTCTGCCGATCACCATGTACCAGGGCAGCACGTAGAGCGGATTGCCGAGACGCTTCAGGCTCGAACCGCGCAGGAGCGCCGCGGCATCGCGGAACTTGCGGCGCAAGGCGCCCGTGCGCGACCCGCGCTGCGCGGCTTCCTGTTCGGCACGCCGCTGCCGCGCGATGATGCTGCGGGAACGATACGCAAGCGTCAGGCGCCGCAGGAAGATCAACATGAAGAACATGCCGAGCGCGCCGAAGAAAATCGCGGCGGACGCCCACAACGGCCATTCGAGATACAGCGTCAGCCCCCAGCTGACGAGCGCCAGCACGACGAGCGCAAGGAGCCACAGCAGAACGGTGCGCAGGACTTTCATTGGATGAGCGGAAGAATAGCGTTCACCATCTGCACGATGATCAGGTGATAGGTGCCGTAGAGCACGGCGAGCACGACCACGGGCAAGCCGAAGCCGATGAGCGTCTGCCGGCGAAGCCGCCAGCGCACCCGGCGCGCCGCCGGTTCGACGCCGGTTTGCGCCGCGCGCGCCGATTCCTCGCTGACATACGCTTGCGGAAAGAGCACCGCGCCGGTGGCGGCCGGAACGCCGCCTTCGTCGAGCACTTTCTGAAGCGTGACGCGGCGGCGTTCGTCGAGCTGACGCGAGCTGCGCTCTTGCGCATAGCGACCCTTGAAGCCGAGCGCGAGACACAGCGCAAAGACTTCGCGCACATCGGCCTGATCGTCGCGCAGATCGTCGAGACGCGCGTAGAACGAGACGCCGGCGGTCGTCGTGTTGAAGTGGCGGCGCTGCATCAGATGGCGCTGCCAGTGCGGCGCGCCAGCCCATTCGGATGAGATCAGCACTTCGTCGGCCCAGGCGAGCACGGCGAAAAGCGCGTTGTCGAAATCCGATGGCACGAAATTGTGGATGCGCGCGTCGTGCCGCGCCTGGTCGATGGCTTCGTCGATCGCTTCGGCGAGTGCGCGTGCGCGCGCGGCGTCCTCGGCGGGCGTGCCGCTCGATGCGTTCGATACACTCGCCCGTGGCGCGAGCGAAGGAAGCGGCGCGGGCGCCGGCGGGGCATCGGCGATGGCGACGGCGTTGGCGTTAGCGTTAGCGCTTGCATTGCCATTGGCGGCCATCTCGCCGATAGGCTGCGGCGCAAACGGCGAACCGCCAGCGGAAGCAGGCTGCGATGCAACCGGACGTGGCGCGGCGGGCAAGGGCTTTGGAACGGCAGGCGCCGCCGTCGACGGCCGCAAGAAGGCCGGGGCGGCGGCCGTATCGATCGTCTGCCGCACCAGCGCGATGACGGGGATCAAAGTGTCGGTCAGATGCACGTCATCTCCGCAGGATCACGATCTCGGCGCGCAGATCGGCGGGGGCGTCGAGCCAGTGAAGAGCGATATCGCCTTCGCGCTCGACGAGTTCCCACTGCTCGCTCACCTGTTCGATACGGAAGTAGAACGAATGCGCGCGACGCGGCAAACCCTGCGGCGCGTGCGGCATATGAATCAGTTCGAGGCCGGGCAGGGCGTGGCGCACGAGCGTCGGAATCTCGCCGAGCGCGGACAAACGCGCGCCGTTGACGATGCCATCCACCACCCATTGCGGATCTTCCTGCGTCCGCACGACGAGATAAAAGCGGTTGCGGTTGCCGAACACGCTGCGCGGCACTTGTCCGTGATAGACGCCGTCGCGTGGCTCCAGCACGACCAGAAACTCCGGCCCGACCGTGATCTCGTTGAGCAGATGCCCGATGGTCACGCGCGCGCGCCCGAAGCAGCCGTCGAGGTCGAGGTGATCGTAAGCGGGCAGACCGGCGCCGCCGTCCATCTCGCCGAGCATGGTGAAGCGCTCCGAGAACGAGCTCAGTTCGCCGACGAGTTGCCGCAACACGCCATATGCGAGCCACGGATGCACCTGTTCGCTCTCGATCAGATGGAACAGGCTCGGCGAAAAGCGATTGAGCGATCGCAACGCAAGCAGGAACAGCATGTACGACGCGTCGAACTCGGCCTTCTGCATCTCGCGCGGATTCTTGTACTCCTGCAACTGGCGGGCGCGTCCTGCAAGCTCGTCGCGAATCTCGCGCAGCATCGTGCGCAGCGCATCGGAACCGGCGAGCGCGTAACTCGGCGGGATGAAGCGGTCGGCGAGCACGACGGTGTCGCCATCGCGCACCAGCCGCGCGATGGGAATCAGCTCGTACTGATCCAGATGATCCAGCTCCGATTCGAAGAACACCTTCAGCACATAGCGCAGCGTTTGCAGCGGCGCGTCGGGGCCTTCGGAATAGAGGTCGGGCGTCTCGGGAACGGACATCACCGTGGCGAAGCGTGTGGCGACGTTCGCGGCGTCGGCGAGCGTGCTGACTTCGGTGACGTTCTTTTCCTGCTCGCTCGCGCGGCGCACGCCGAGATAGACGTTGAGCGGACGGTCGCCCTGCACCCAGCTTGCCTCGAAGGTGCGCGGCGCGATCACCGCGTTCTCGGGATACTCGGCATAGTGATGATCGCGGAACAGAAGACGCGCGCGCTGCACGTCGATGGTGCGATTCGCGATGGCGCTTCTCGACAGTTCGAGCGCGCCGACGCCCCAGAAATGCGGCACGCCGGCTTCGTAAAGCGGCGTCTGCGTGAAACGGCTGTGCTGATCCGCGAGCTGAAAATGCTGCGGCTGCAGAAACATTCCCTGATGCCAGTAGACGGCTTGCTTGTCTTCCACGTCGGGCTCGTCAGTTGGGGAGTTTGATGGTGGCGGTATCGGCTGCGCCGTTCGATGGCGTGAGCGGCACTTCCTTGCCGCCGCCGTCGAGCGGCACGATCTGCTGCTTCGCCTGTGCGCGTTTTTGCGCGGCGACGATCTGCGGCGGTTCCGGATTCAGACGCGCGGCGTCGCTGATCGCATCACGTCCGAGCGACAGGCGCAACGCAAGCGTTTGCGGTTGCGCCGCATAATCGTGGCCGACGAACGCCTGATTCGATATGGCGAGCGGAATCTCGAAGAGACGCGCGCTGGACGCCGGGTCCATCGTGTAGAAGCCCGCGATCAGCCCGACCATCTTCGCTTTCGCGGCGCGATCGATCGAGAGGATCGTGTGACCGCCCGGCTGCACGACGTAGCGCGTGAGCTGAAGGATCGCGGGATTCGGCGCCGCTTCGCCGAGCGTCGAGGCGAGCGTGCCGGCATCGGCCGACAGTTTGCGAAACGAATCGGCGTCGGCGGTCTGCACCACGCCGAGCAGGAGCGTATGCGGCTCGTTGTTGTATTCGTTGAGTAGATCGTCGGCGTCGAGCTGCACGAGGATGGCGTCGCCCGCCGCGCTCCAGTCGACGGCCGCGACGGCCTGCTTCGCGCTCGTGCCGCTGAACATGGAGCAGCCCGCGAGTACCAAGCCGAAGGCGAGCGCGCAGACGGTGAGTACGCGTTGCGCCGCGCGTCGCAACGTGGGGGCGACGCGAATCGTCTGCTCTGCTACGCTTGCGGCAAATTCGGCTTGCCTGAGAGTCGGTCTACTCATGTCCCTCGATCTTTCCCGTCGTAATCGTAGTCGTAGTCATGGTCTGGCCAAGCGATCCTTGCCGCCGAAGCCGGGCTTGCGCCGTCTTGCCGTCGCGAGCGCATGCTTGATGACTTTCGCGATGCTTTCGGCCACCGCGCCCGGATGCAGGGCCGCCGATATGGCTAACACGGTTAACGGCAGCGACACCGCTCAACCTGAGGTGCAATCGACCGAAGTTGCGCACACGGGCCTGCCCGTCACCGTGCCGGTCGTTTCCGTCAGCACGCTCACCACGACCACGCTCGCCAGTCAGCACGAGTGCCGCCCGACGCTCACCACCGTGCGCGAGTTCGAGGTGGCGCAGGCGAATGCGCGCCCGTGGTTCGTGCGGCATATCGAAGGTCTGACTGGCGCTCCGCTCGGGGCGGCGGGCGCGGCGTGGCTCGCGGCGCATTTTCTGGCGGAGCGCATTTGGATTTTGCCGGCCGCGCTCGCGGGCGGCGCCGTGGGCTGGGTGGTCGGACCGTTCGGCATCCTGCTGGGTACGGGCGGCGGCGTGCTTGGGCACGCGCTGACGCACAAGATATCGGTGACGGTCGCCGGCGGCGTGGCGGGCGGCCTGATCGGCATGGCGCTCTGGCATTTCCTGATTCCCCCGCCGAAGCCGGCCACGCCCGATTCGCCCGTCGACGTGCCGGTGGAGCACTTCGTGACGAACGACCAATGCGGCGATGTCCAGCACGCCCGCTTTCGCGGCGGCGATCTCTACAAGGTTGATTTCATGCTCGACGGCAAGCCGATGTCCGCCGATCTGCCATACGACCCGGGCAACACGCTCGCGGTGTATCCCGATGGCCAGCCGGTCGTGCGCAACTTGCCGATTCCTTGATTCCCTGATTCCGTGACCGGATGCCAGTACTCCCTAAAGACGATTTGGCGGATCGGGCAAGAGGAATTGTCTTAAAAAAGCGAACCGAGTGTAACACGCGTTTCGCTTGATTTTTGGCGGAAATCGGCGTGACTTTGCGGCGTTGCAGCCTTGATGGGCGTGTAACGGAGCTATGTTTCAGATGAAACCCCCGTGCTTCCTTTTGCTAACGCTCGTGTAACTCTGCTGGCGCAAAGTGCGCTTCATGGAGTCATTCGAGAAGCATGAGCGGGGAACATCATGAAAAAGCGTCTGGGATGGGTGGCGGGTGTGGTGCTGGCGGCGTTGCTAATAGCGGGCTTCGCGACGGTCGGCAATGACGATTTACCGTCGGCGGGGTTCTGCGTGGTGTCGTCGGATGGAGAGGTGTTGCAGGCGCTGGATTCCATGCGCGCGGTGAAGTCGGGGGATTCCGCAAGTTGAATGGATCGCGGCGTAACGCAAAGTCCGCCGTGTTGCGGGTTCCGGCCGTGATTGCGTGCGCTGAGCTCAACGCCGTAGTGAAATCCGCTCATCCCGATGCCGCGCGGATCGTGGTTTCGGAACCGATATCCGTGGTGTGGGATCGACGGCTGTTCGCGGTCGGCGATCAAAGCACGTCGCTTTGCGATTGAAGCGGGCCTTCGTCGAAAGGCCCGCTCATCTGCTTCAAATGCTCAACCCGCCACCGGCAACGCACTCAACTTGGCGATCGTATCCGCGCAAGCATGCGCCGCTTCCGCACCCTTCACGAGAAAGTGCTCCTTGAAGAAGCCGATATGCTCTTCGCCATGATGAAAATGATGCGGCGTAAGCACGGCCGAAAACACCGGCGTGCCGGTTTCGAGTTGCACCTGCATCAAGCCGTTGATGACAGCCGTCGCGACGAACTCGTGCCGATATATCCCGCCATCGACCACCAGTCCCGCCGCGACAATGCCCGCGTATTGGCCGCTTAGTGCAAGACGTTTGGCGTGCAGCGGAATCTCGAATGCGCCAGCGACTTCGTAGAGATCGATATCGTCCGCTGTGTAACCGCGCTTCTGCATGGCTTCGATGAACGAGGTCTTGCATTGATCGACGATATCGCGATGCCAGCAAGCCTGCACGAAAGCGACGCGCGCACGAGTGGAGCCTGCGGCCGATACTGCTTGGGTTTCGTTCGAATTGGAAAAGTTCATGGACATCAGCCTGTTTGGTGTGAACAGGGCGAAGGACGGCCAATGGCCTTCGCACGCGACAAAATAAGCGCGAACGAAGCGTGACGAAGCACACTGACTGTCCTGTTCTCTTTCATCCGGACTATACCGTCGGCCCCGGAATCAAACCGGGTCTGCTGACCTCTCCGACCGTGAAAGCCGGAGAGCGCTCGCGGGCTACGTCCCTTTCGTGAAAACATCGGGAAACGATTACCGCCGGTGGGGAATCTCACCCCGCCCCGAGAACTCGCTCATCGCAACCGTGCGATGAACAGGCTGGAAGTTACCATGAAACGTGGCTTTTTGTGCGGTGCGTTTCGCACATTCAAATCACGAAAAGCGATAAGCGGCAGCAGCCCGTTCACGCCAACGCCACCACCGCGATCTCCACCAGCAACTCGGGCGTTGCCAATTGCGCTTGCACCGTCGCGCGGGTCGGCGCATGCCCTTGCGGCACCCACGCATCCCACACTTCGTTCATGCCGCTGAAATCGCGGGAGATATCCGCAAGCCACACTTGTGCCGACACGAGACGCGTCTTGTCGATGCCCGCTTTCTCCAGAAAGCCGTCGATCTTTTCGAGCACCTTGGCGGTTTGCAGTTTGATATCCGGCGAATGATCGGCGGAAGTCTGGCCGCCGATAAACACGAGACCCGCTGCCTTGACGACGCGGCTCATCCGCTGATTGGTGTCGATGCGAACGATATCGCCCATGATGTTTTTCCTTGAACGTTGAGATTGAAACGAAGTCGCCGCGCGAAAACGCGCGGCATTCAATGCGCGACGAGACGCGCGGTATTCGCATCCGAAGAAGAAGCGGCCGCGCGCCCGAAGCGATCGATGGCGAATGCATCGAGTGAAATGGACGGCGCGCCATCGAGCATGAGTTCGGAGACGAGCTTGCCGCAGCCCGGCCCGAGCTGAAAACCGCTGCCGCAATAGCCAAACGAGTAATAGAGATTCGATGCCTTGCGGCTTGCCGAGATCACTGGAAGCTCATCCTCGGTGAATGCCTCGACACCGGCCCACGCGCGATTGACGCCCAGATGGCGCAGATGCGGGAACAGATCGGTGACGGTTTTAGCGCTGCGCACGAGGCGCACGAAATCCACTTCGCCATGACGCGCAAGCAGGTCCGCAATGCCGATCAGCTTGCCGCCGATCACCACCGTGCCGTTATCGAACTGCTTGAAGGACAGCGGCCGTCCCGTTGCGCCGAGTGTCGCGCGACAGAAGGGCGCGACGCGATGCGTGACCATCAGCATCAGACCTTCGGGATGCACCGGCACCGGCTCGCCCACCTGTTTCGCGAGTTCGCCGGACCACGCGCCCGCCGTGACGAGCAGCTTTTCCGCGCTGAACGTGCCGTGCGGCGTGTAGGCGAACCAGCGCGCGCCGCGTTGCTCGATACGACGCACCGGCGTGCCTTCCAGAAAGCGCGCGCCGAGTTTTTGCGCGGCGAGCCGGAAGGCCGTGGTCGTGCGATACGGCAGCGCGAAGCCATCGCGCTCGACCCAGATGCCGCCCGTGACATGCCGAGCCAGAGCGGGTTCGAGTTCGAGCACGGCCTCTCGGTCGATCACTTTCTCGTGCGTGAAGCCATGCGATTCGAGCAGGGCGACGCGCTCGCGGCATGCTTCGAGTTCATCGTCCGTCTCGGCTATCTTGAGCTGGCCCGATGGCACGAAGCCGCCATCCTCGCCAATCAGATCGCGCATGCCGTGCCAGATTTCACGCGACATCAGCGCGAGCGGAATCTCGGGCAGCGCGCGTCCGAGCGTGCGTACGCCGCCCGCATTCACGCCGGACGAATGACGCGCAACGTAATCGGCTTCGAGCACGATCACCTTCGCGCCGCGCCGCGTCATGTGGAACGCGCTGCTCGTGCCGTGCAGTCCGCCGCCAACCACGAGCACATCGGCTTCCTGAACGTCGGTTGCGTCATTCACCGGCGAGTTCTCCGAGCGTGAGCGGCTTGATCGGAGGACGAATGCGGTAGTAGCCGACTTCGGCGGGCGAGACACGCCGCGCATCCGCGATGACTTCGGTCACCGTGAGACCGCACATGCGGCCCTGACACGGACCCATGCCGCAACGTCCGAACGACTTCGCCTGATTCGGTCCGACGCAACCCATCTCGACGAATTTGCGCAATTCGCCCGCCGTGACTTCCTCGCAGCGGCACACGATAGTCTCGTTGCGCGGAATGCGGTTGATATCGCGCGGACGATAAAGGCTGTCGAGAAATGGCCGGATGCGCAGCACGCCCGCCAGCGCGTGGCGCTGCCCGGCCGCTTCGGCGTCGCGCGTGGCGGCGTTCAGCGCGCCGAGTTGCGCCGCGACCGCGAGGCCCGCGAGCGAGCCCTGCAAGGCCGCCGCCTGCGCGCCGCCGATACCCGCGCCGTCGCCCGCGACGAAGATGCCGGGCACATCCAGCTCGCCCCACGCATCGACTTTGGGCGTGAAGCAAAGCTGCGCGTCGTCCCAGCGATGCGACGCCCGCAAAGCCTGCGTGAACTGCGTATTCGGCACGACGCCCTGATGCAGCAGGATCACGTCCGCTTCAAGGCGGTGCGCCGCGCCTTGCGTCGTGAAGTGAAGCGCGGCCGCATGCTCGACGTTATCCGCGCCGATGCGCCCTTCCACGCGCAGATCGTCGGCCGCTTCGAAGATCGGCACGCCGGCGTCGCGCAAGGTGCGGATCAGTTGCAGGCCCTTGCTCAGGAACGGCCACGCGCGCAATGCGGACAGCATGTGACGCTTCGCGCGCCAGCGGTCTTCGTGACGCGTGGTGTCGACGAGCGCGCGAATCGGCACACCGGCGCGCACATATTGCCAGCCAAGCAGATACAGCAACGGCCCGCAGCCCGCGAGAACCGGTGGCGCGGCAGGCACTTCGCCCGCGCTCTTCAGGAGAATCTGCGCGGCACCCGCCGTCAGCACGCCGGGCAGCGTCCAGCCAGGAATCGGAAAGGGCCGCTCCAGCGCGCCGCTTGCGAGAATCACGCGTTGCGCGTCGAAGCTGCCGATCTTGCCGTCCTTCAGATAGTTGATGCCGCGCTCGCGCGTGACTTGCCAGACGCTCGCATTGGTCACGTGACGCGCGCCCGATGCCGCGAACGCGCGGGCGATCTCCGCGCCCGCCGCGTAGTCGGGGCCAAGTATCTCCTTGCGACGCGCATCGGCGTGAGCGATGCCACGATAAATCTGGCCGCCCACGGCGTCCTGTTCATCGATCAAGACGGTTTTGAGGCCCGCGCGGGCGGCGCGCGTGGCCGCGCTCATGCCGGCCGGACCAGCGCCGATCACGACCACATCGACGGCTTCGGAGGCGAAATCAGCGGCCATGCGCGTTCTCCAGCGGGGTATCGGCGAGTGTCATGGGCGGCAGATCGCGCGCGCCTTCCTGCGAGCAGATACGCATGCCCGCCTGCACTTCGACCATGCAACTCTGACGGCTCGGAATGCCGTCGATTTCGACGAGGCATTCGAAGCACGCGCCCATCATGCAATACGGCGCGCGCGGCGCACCCGACACCGGCGTCGCACGAAAGCGCGAGACGCCCGCCGCGAGCAGCGCGGCCGCGACGGAACGGCCGCCCGGCACGGACAAAGGCTGGTCGTTGAAGAAGATCTCGATGGCCGCGGCGGATTCCCCCGGCAGCGGCTTGAACAGCGTGTGAGTCGATTGGGAAGTCATGTCGAATTCAGTGTGCGGGAATCGGTTCTTGAGCGTTCTCGAAGCGGCGTGCGGAGAAGGTCGGCAATTCCTCGGGCACGGGTGCACCGGTGATCCACGGCGCCACGCGCATGGCATGTGCGGCGGCGAGCGTCACGCCGCTATGGCAAGTGACGACGAACGCGCCGGGATGCGCTTCCGACCGGTCGTAGATCGGAAAGCCGTCCGCGCTGTAGACGCGCAGCGCGGCCCACATCCGCACAAGCCGCACGTGCTGCAACATCGGGAACGCGCGCACGCCGCGCCGCGCGATATCGGCGAGCACATGCGTGGTCGTGAAATCGTTGAAGCCGACTTCTTCCATCGAATCGCCGAATTGCACGCTGCCTTCGTCGGTCTGGCGCACGTTGAGCGTCGGATAGTCGAGAAACGGCGCGACGCGTTCGCTCACCAGCACCTGCCCGCGATTCGGCGCGACCGGCGCGTTCAATCCGACGAACGGCGCGAGCATGCGGTTTCCGAGGCCAGCCGCAAGCACGACACGCCCCGCGCGATACGTTCCGCGCTTGCCATGCACGACGAAGCCTTGGCCGTTCGCGTCCGGTTCGATGCGTTCCGCGCGTTCGCCCGAGACGAGCTTCACGCCGCGCGCCTGCATCGCCGAATGAAGCGCGCGCAAGAGCTTGAGCGGGTTCACATGGCCGTCCATCGGCGTGTAGCTCGCGCCGATCACTTGCGGGCCGATCTGCGGAATGCGCTCGCGAATCTCGGCGGCATCGAGCATCTGATACGGGTAGTCGCCGATCTCGGCCTTGAGCGTCGAGAGACGCTTCTCGCGGTCGGCGAGTTCGTCGTCGTTGAAGCAAAAGTGGAAGCCGCCCGGCTGGCGCAAGGCCACGTCGATGCCCGTTTCGTTCAAGAGGCTCTCGGCGAGTCCGGGCCAGCGCGTGGCCGAACTGCGCGACCAGCGTGCGTAAGGCGAGAGGCCATAGCCCTTGCCTTGAATCCATACGAGGCCGAAGTTGCCGCGCGAGGCGCGAAAGCCGCCGTCGTCTTCGTCGAGCACGGTCACGCGCGCGCCTTCGCGGGCAAGACCGTAAGCCACGGCGGAACCGACCAGGCCGCCGCCGAGCACGAGCACGTCGGGGCTGGCGGAGGTTGAAAGTGTCATCGCGCTTCTCCGATCAGAATGCGGTCCAGTCCGACCATGCGGTCGAGCAGGATCATCAGCAACACCGTGCCGACGATCAGCACCGCCGAGACCGAGGCGACCAGCGGATCGATCGTCTGCGCGATCTGGTTGTACATGGCGACGGGCAGCGTGGTCGTGCCGGGCGTCGCGACGAAAATGGTCATCGTGAGTTCGTCGAAACTCTGGATGAACGAGAGCACCCAGCCGCCTGCCACGCCGGTGCGGATCATCGGCAGGACCACGCGGCGAAATGCGGTGAAGCGGCTCGCGCCACATGAAAGCGCGGCGCGTTCGGCATCGCGATCCAGGCCGACGGCGGACGAAAGCGAAAGCCGCAATGCATACGGCAAGACGATGATGACGTGCGCGCATACCAGCGACCAGAACGATCCCGACAGATGCAGCAGCGACAGGAAGCGCAGGAACGCGATGCCGAGCACGACGGCGGGGATCATCATCGGCGAGAGGAAAAAGCTCGTGAGCGCGGCGCGGCCGGGAAAGCGATAACGCGCGATGGCCAGCGCCGCGGGCACCGCGAGCAGCACGCCGATGGTCGCCGCCGCGAACGCGAGGCGGATCGACAGCCAGAACGCCGAAACGATGTCGCCGTTCTCGACGATCGCGCGGAACCAGCGCAGCGACGCGCCATCGAAAGGCATCGAGATGAAGCCTTTGTCGGTGAAGGCGACGAGCATCACGACCACGAGCGGCGCCATGATGAAGGTCAGGAAAAACGCGTTGTAGACGAGCCCGAGAATGCCGTTCTGTTTCATGATCGTCGTCCGCGTTAGTCGAAGATATACCGGAACCGGCGTTCGGCGAGGCGGCTGCAACCCATGACGATTGCCACGTTCGCGATCAGCAACAACACGGCGATACTCGCGCCGAGCGGCCAGTTGAGCGTGCCGAGAAACTCGTCGTAGGCAGCGGTGGCGACGACCTTCAGACGCCGTCCGCCGATCAGCGCGGGCGTGGCGAACGCGGATGCCGACAGCGCGAACACGATGATCGATCCCGACAGCACGCCCGGCATGATCTGCGGCAGCACCACGCGGCGGAACACCGCGAACGACGAGCCGCCGAGCGAGCGTCCGGCCCATTCCACTTGCGGGTCGAGCTTTTGCATGGTGGCCCACACGGACATCACCATGAAGGGCACCAGAACGTGCGTGAGCGCGATGATCATGCCGGTCATCGTGAAGACGAGGCGGATGGGTTCATCGGTGATTTTCAGCGCTTGCAGCACGTTGTTGAGCACGCCGTTGTTGCCGAGCAGAATCTGCCAGCCAAGCGTGCGCACCACGACCGAGATCAGGAGCGGGCCGAGCACGACGAGAAGACACAGCGACTGCCACGGCTTCTTCATGCGCGCGAGCACGATGGTCTCCGGCACGCCAAGCACGATGGAGAGCAGCGTGACCGCGAAGGCGAGGCCGGCAGTGCGCAAAAAGATGGTGTGGTAGTACGGGTCGCTCACTACTTCCCAATAGTTCGTGAGCGTGTAGGCGGCGGTGACGCCGGCCGTGTCGCTGAAGACGCGAAACGACAGCACGAGCGTGAGCGCGAGCGGCGCCAGCAGCAAGCCGACAAAAAGCAGCAGCGCGGGGCCGGACAGGAGCCACGGCGCGGCGCCGGGACGGTCGTCGTCAAGCGTGGCCATGAGCACCCTCCGGAGCATCTTGCGTGAGCACGCGCAGATCGTCGTCGGTCCAGGCGAGGCCGACTTCGTGACCTTCCTCGGGCGGCGGCGCACCGTGATTCGGCTGCGCGACACGCAGCTTGCCGAGTTCCGTTTCCACTTCCAGCAGCCATTGATTGCCGACGAACACGCGCGTTGCAATACGTCCGCGCACGCGCGCTGCGCCATTGGCGATATGCACCTTTTCCGGGCGGATATAAACGTTGACCGCGCCGTTCACGTGACGGCCTTCGTGCGGCACGTGCAGCGTGGTGCCGAGTACATCGACTTCGGCGCAACGCGGATTGCGCCGCAGGACTTCGCCGGAAAACGTATTGGTGCGCCCGAGAAAGGTCGATGCGAACGGCGTGGCGGGACGCTCGTAAGCGTCGTATGGCGTGCTCAATTGAGCGATGGTTCCGCGATGCATCACCGCAATGCGATCGCTCATGGTCATGGCTTCGACCTGATCGTGCGTGACGAGGATCGTCGTGATGCCGAGGCGCTTTTGAATCGCCCGCAATTCGATATGCATTTCCTCGCGCAACTTGGCGTCGAGATTGGACATCGGTTCGTCGAGCAAGAGCAGTTCGGGCTGCATGGCGATGGCGCGTGCAATGGCCACGCGCTGCCGCTGGCCGCCCGACAACTCCTTCGGATAGCGATGCCCGAGTCCCTTTAGACGCACGAGCACGAGTGCTTCTTCCACGCGCTCTTCGCGTTCGCGGCGCTTGACCTTGCGCATTTCCAGACCGAAGCCGACGTTGCCCGCCACCGTCATGTGCGGAAAGAGCGCATAGCTTTGAAACACCACGCTGATGCCGCGTTTCTCCGGACGTTCGTGCGTGATGTCGCGGCCATCGAGCAGAATGCGGCCCGTGGTCGGCGTGACGAACCCCGCCACCATTTGCAGCGTGGTCGTCTTGCCGCAACCCGAAGGTCCGAGCAGCGCGAGAAGTTCGCCGCGTTCGACATCGAGATCGAGTTGTTCGATCGCCGTGAAATCGCCGTAGCGTTTCGAGATACCTTGCAGAGTCAGGAAGGCCATGCGCCTCGCTCCTTCATGCCGGTGTGGGGTTCAACGCTCGACCGAACGGTTCCAGCGCTCCGTCCACTCGGTGCGATGCTGGTTGATCGTGGTCCAGTCCATCGCGGTCAGTTTCGCGATCTGGTCGGGACCGTAAGGCACGCGCGCGGCGATTTCCGGCGTCAGCTTGACCGTCTTGTTGACCGGACCGAGACCGATGCCTTGCGCCTGCAACGCCTGCACTTCCGGGCTCAGAAGATACTGGACGAACTGCTGCGACAACTGCGGCTGTGCGTTCTCGGCGATGGCACATGCCGCCACCTGCAACGCGACCGCGCCTTCCTTCGGGTAGACGAACTTGAGCGGAAAGCCCGTGTTCTGCAGCGCAACCGCGCGACCGCTGCCGTAGGGCGCAAGCACCACGTCGCCGGATTGCATCTGACCGTCCATTTCGCCGGGCGTGGGCGCCCAGGACAGCACGTTCGGCGCGACATCCTTGGTCATCGCCGCGAAGCCCGGCTCGATATTCTTCTCGCCGCCGCCGTTCAGACGCGCGAGCATGACGAGCGTATGCAGACCATACGTGTTGGTGATCGGCGGCACGCCGAGCTTGCCCTTGATGCGCTTGTCGGTGAGCACCTTCCACGAATCGGGCGGCGGCAGACCGGCCTTCTTGAACGCTTCCTCGTTGTAGCCGATGCCTGTCGCCACCATGCCGACGCCGATCGACGTCGCGCCGAGACGCGCGAGCGGATAGACGTCCTTCATCACGGGCGCTTCGTCGAGCTTGGCGCAGAGATTGAGCTGCATCGCCTGATACATCGGGCCGTCGTCCATCACGGCGACGTTGATCTGCTGATGGCCTTTTTGCGCTTGCAACTTGGCGAGGGTATCGCTGGAATTGCCCGCGACGTAGACGATCTTGACCTCATGCGCCTTTTCGAACGGCGGGATGATTTTCTGGCGATACAACTGCTCGTTCGAGCCACCCACATTGGCGACATAGAGCGTGGTTTCGGCGTGAGCGAGAAGCGGAGCGGCGAAAGAAAGAGCCGCGAAGGCGGTACAAGCAGGGACGGACAGACGGCGATGCAACGCTCTTTTCATGACGACGATCTCCAGATCCGGGGTGTGGGGGCGGGCTTCATGACCCGTCGTTGAAATGCAGTTTCGCGCCGCCGGACCATATCGTCCAATACGAATAAAATACCTACCTATGCATGGATGATATGGATCGGGGTTCACCCGGAGAGGGAGATCACGCATGAATCTGAAGCACATCGAGGCGTTTCGGGCGGTCATGGTCTCGGGGTCGATGACCGCGGCGGCCAAGGCGCTCTTTACCTCGCAGCCGAACGTGAGCCGGCTGATTTCGCAGCTCGAACGCGAAACCGGCTTGCAGCTTTTTCAGCGCAGCGGCGTGCGGTTGATACCCACGAGCGAGGGCACCGCGTTCTTCCGCGAGGTCGAACGTGCGTTCGTCGGCTTGCAGGGACTGGCGAACGCGGCGGCGCAGATACGCAATCTCGGCAGCGGACGTTTGCGCATAGCGGCGATGCCATCGGCGGGCATGACTCTCGTGCCGCATGCGATCAAGCGCTTCGTCGAGTTATTTCCGACGGTGACCGTGTCGTTGCACGTGAACACATCGGGTACGGTCAATCACTGGACGGCGTCGCAGTTCTGCGATCTCGGCGTGGCCGTGTATGTGAGCGAGGCGTCGGATTGCGAGGTCGAGCAGTTGTCGAACGTGGCGGCGGTGTGTGTTATGCCGGAGGGGCATCGGCTGGCGTCGAAACGCAGCATCAAGCCGCAGGATCTCGAAGGCGAGTCGTTCATCTCGCTGTGTCACGGCGACGGCACGCGCACGCTGATGGACGAGGTGTTTCAGCGTGCGGGCGTGGAGCGCGTGCTTGCCATCGAGGCGCAGTACACGGCAATGTGCTGCGAGATGGTGCGTCATGGGATGGGCGTGACGCTCGCGCATCCGATCGTCGCGCGGGATTTCGCGGGTCCTGGAATTGTCATCAAGCCATTTTTGCCGGCTACGTTGTTTCCGACTTATTTGCTGTTTCCGCCGCATCGGCCGAGGGAGAGATTGGCATCGGAGTTCGTGAAGGTGCTGAAGGGGCTGCATGCGGAGTTGCTGGAGGAGGTGGTGAAGGGGGCGAAGGTGGCTTGAGTCTTTCAAGCAACGATCAACCGATTCACTCATGCCGCCGTACCGTGCTCGTGACCGCGCGAAGCGGCTGCGTCGTTCGAGACGCATCGACGAATGCGCGCGCTCATCGGCTCATAACGAATTGCCAGAGCGCGGCGCACTGTGCGTCAGCGATCTTGTAACGCGGCATCGCCCGACGAAGCACGATGTCCGCTGGATCGACGCCATCCTTGATCGCGCGGCAAAAAGCGATGGGATCGTAATGGCTCATCGGCCCTCCGCGACGACGCGTTTCGCCAAGCAAGGACTCGTGAGTCAGCGGCGGCGCAAAGGCCGCCGCTTTCGATGTGCCCACATGGCAATTGACGCAACGAGTCGTCCACGCAGGCAACGTGCGATCGTCATCACGCAAATGCGCCGACAGCGGATGCTCTCCGTCGAAAATCGCGCAGCCCAGGTCGCGCGGTTCACATGCGGCATGGGCAACCGTTACCATCGCAACGAGCGCGAGGCCGACCAAGCGATGCGCCATCAATGCACGCGCATGGTACGCGAGAGGCTCGGCACGCCCTTCGCGTTCAGCGCGAAAAGCATGTAATAGCCGGGCACGACGATGCCCGGGTCGGACGGAATCTTCAACTTGTACTCGCCAGCGGTGCCCACCGTGAACGTCAGCGGCACGCGTCGCTGTTCGTTGTTCACCGAATGCGTGGCCGACGATGAGCGCATCAGCGCAAATGCTGTCATGCCCTTGGTCGCCGATACGACGATGGTCGTGCCGAGCAACGCATCGGTCGGCGCGGAACTCATGGTCGGTCTGGTTGCGGCGGACCCGTCCGCGTTGAGAAGATAAGGCGGCGTCAATATCTCGACATTCGTGTGATTCGTGGCGCACGAGCCGCACAATCCGCCGCCGCCGCTGAGCACGCGTCCATCGTTCAGCAGCAGCGCCATGCTGTGATAAGTGCGCGGTACAGCCTGTGGCGCGAGCCGCGAAAACGCATTCGTGGTCGGGTCCCACAACTCGGGCGTGAGGATCGCGTTGTCGTCCGAAAACGGCACGGCAAAGGTCTGACCGCCGATCACGACGACCTGCCCATTCGGCAACACGACGCTGTTGTTGAACGCGCGCTGATAGCTCATCGGTGTGATGGTGCGCGTGATCGCCGTTCCGCTGCTGATGTCGATCAGCGTCGCATTGGAGGTGGCCGTCGATTGGTCGTAGCTCGGCGCGCCACCCACGGCAAGTATCTTGCCGACGTCGTACATGACCGCGTTGCCGTTCATCGCGTCATTGTCGCTGCCCCGGTTGCCGGCTGCGGTGACGCTGCCGTTGCCCGCCGTGTCGAACCAGTGCATGGCGCGGCTCGGGCCCGCATGAAACACGCGTCCGTTGGCGACCGCGAAGAGCCACGCGTGGTTGTCGGCGCGGAACACGCCGGCAGCGTCGTTCGTCAGGATGTAGTCGTCGAGAATGGCGCCGTTGACTTGCCAGCCCGAGCCCGAGGTCCACGTTTCGCCCGTCTTTCCACCGAGCCCGCCATTCCATGAGCCGCCCACGAGAAACACGTTGCCGTTGCTCAAGGTCACGCTGCCCTGATAGCCGCGCGAAATGTTCATCTGATTGCTCGACGTCCATGTGCCGGTCGTAGGCGAATAGATGCTGGTCTTTTTCGTGCTCGATCCGCCCGTCACGAAGATGCGGCCATCGGGAAGATTGGCGATACCCGGACAGAACATGTCGTGCCCGGTGTTGGTCACGATCATTTGTTTGCTCGTGCCGGTCGATGGATTGAAGATCGCCGTGTACGTCTTGCCGGGCGTGACTTCGCCAGAGGTGAAGTTGAGGGCGCTATCGGCCGACCAGACCAGCACGGTTCCATCGGGAAGATTCGCGGCTTGGAGCGGCACGAGCGGCAACGTGATGGGCGCCGTCCATTTCGAAGGCAATGCAGCTTGCGGCGCGGGCAAGCCGCTGACTTTCCATGTCTGCGTGGCGCTTGCGTTACACACCTGCTGCGTCAGTTGCACGCCTTGTGAGGTCGTACTCGACGCGGTCACGCACAAGCCGCTGTGTCCCGCGACGATCGCGTAACCTCCGCCTTGCGGGATCAACGAAAACGCCTGATTCGTGCCGCCACTACAGGTCCATTGAATGATAGGACCGCCGGGATCGGGACTTTGACCCGACACGTCCATGCATAGACCGCTATTGAGATTGATGAGGTTGTAGCGCGTGCCTGTAGCAACCGGCTTCCATTGCTGATTCGCGCCGCCGGTGCAGGGCCATGTAATGACTGGCGCGTTCGGTGTTTTGGATTCGCCGCTCACGTCGGCGCACATGCTGGTGCCGCTTAGCGTGATGGGCGCCGATGTCTGCGCGCGGACTTGGTGCGACACACTCGCTAACGTTAGCGCCAACGCCAGCAGCAAGACGACGCGCGCATGGCGGGCAACGTCAAGCAACACGCTCCCGGCCGAAAGGATTCGTGGCATGGTCCTGCTCCCCGTGGATAAGTCGAATAGCTATGTCAGTGCAAGCGCGCCGAGCACATCGCAGACATCGTTCACGCGTGGAAGATCGGCGCTTCTCCAGCGCAACATCGCATTGGCATCGAAGCAATAGACCTGCGTCGAATGGTCTGCGATGTCACTTGCCGATGCCTTGCTGCCCGACAGCGCCACGCGCATCTTGTCGACATCCGCAAGCGTCGGAGTCGCTGCGATCCACGAAGGACCCGCCTCGAACTGGGCGAGCCATGCGTGCAATGCCTGAGGTGAATCGGAAAGCGGATTGATTCCAATCGATAGCAACTGCACCGCATGACGAGTACGGATGCCCGTTATGCGTTTCTGTACCGCGCTGAATAGCGCGCCCTGCAAAGGACATACCGTGCCGCAACCGGTGTAGACCGTCTGCAACGCAGTCACGCCGTGACGCAACACTTCGTTCAAGCGACGCGTCTTGCCGGTCTGATCGACAAGCACGATATCGTCGAGGCGAAGCGGCGGCGTGACGAGTCCCACCGCATCATGTTGAGCGAAGGCGAAGGGGGACGCTGCGCCGAGAGCGAGCGCCGCAATCTCACCGAGCAGGGCGCGACGAGTCAGCGACGGGGTGCATGCACGAATGCCGGAACGCACACGATCGGGCATCGTTTCGTGACCTGCCGAACTTGACCTTGTCCACACTTTGATGATCCCCGTATCGAGCTCTATGGCTCTGACCCGCCGTTCGAATGGCCAATGACGTACGTGCCGGGAAGCGTGATCGAGCCGCTTCGCGTTCGCGTATTGGTCATGCCATTGAAACAAAGCTTAGCAGGTCAAATCAGCGTCGAACGTTCATCGCACGAATGGAAATACTCGCGTATGTGTACTCGGACACATTGCGTTTGAGCGCTTAAATAAAGGGTCGAAATTGCGGGAAGTTCTACTCGGTCGGAATTGCTGATGTTGCGATGTGGGGCATTTAGCAGAGGCGATTCAGGGGCCTTTTTAGTGCACGCTAGGTACGCGCTTGGGAGATTTATCGAAAGCCCGAAATGAGAGGACGGCCAACTTGTCGTGTCGGCCGGAAAGAAGCTCAAGCTTTCAACGCGTCATCCTCTTGACGCCATCGAACACCAACCCAAAAAACTCCCCGGCAAACGCCGAATCCAGCCACCTCACGATAACCGCCAGCCGCGTGGAAGGTTCGATCCACATGAACGAACTTCCCGCGCCCACGCCAAAATAGCTCGCCTCCGGCACCGAGGGAAACATCTTCCGCCCCGTATTGAGCCAGACAAGAAACCCATAAAACGGCGCGATATCACAAGGCGTGCGCATTTTCTCGATCCACTCGCGGGACAGCACTCGCCGCCCGGAAACCAGACCTTCGTCCAGCAACATCCGCGCGATCTTCAACTGGTCGTTCGCGCTGACCGACATGCCGCCGCCCCAATGCGTCCCACCGGGAACGGACTGCATGCGCCGCCCATCGATCTCGGTCCAGGCATGGTCGTAACCCACCCATTGCCAGCCATCGCTCATGCCGCAAGGCTCGGCAATCGCTTCACGAAACACTTCGGGCAGCGGCCGACGAAACAGATGCATCAACGCAAGCGATAACTGGTTGATCCGCACGTCGTTGTATTCCCAGAAGGTGCCAGGCGTCTGCAACGGCCGCAAGTCGCCTTTCTTGCCCGCGGGCGGCTCGCCAAATGTCACCGAGCGATAATGATCCGCCTGATCCGAAAGCCCGAAGCACTCGCCTTGCCATTCGCTCGTCTGCTGCAGCAATTGCGCCCACGTAACCGGGGCGTTATGCGCGTCGTCGAAGCCGATACCGGGCACGCGCTCGCGCACGGGTTCATCGACATCGGGCAGCAAGCCGCGGTCGTGCGCCACGCCCGCAAGCAAGGCGAGGTACGTCTTCGCAATGCTGAAGGTAAGGTCCGCGCGATCCGGCTCGCCCCACGTGGTGATCACGCGGCCATCGAGCGCAATCGCGCCCGACACCGGACCGCGATCGTGTACCGGTCCAAGCAGCTTGTTCCACGGCGCGGGATCGTTGATATGCACGCCCCAGTTGCCATCGACGTTCCGGTCCCACTTCGATTCATGATCGATGGAAAACTGAATCGCACGTTTCAATGTCTCGTTCATTTTCAAAGTTCCTGGCAAAGGCTTTAGCGCAACTTGATCCGCATGCGCGCCCACACGAGCGTAAAGAGGCTCACGACCGCAGCGATCATCAGATACAGTCCCGGCGCAAGGTTGTTGCCCGTGACCGCGATCAACGAAGCCACCGCGAGCGGCGTGAAGCCGCCGAAAATGGTCGTGCCGATGTTGTAGCCGAAGGCCATGCCCGTGGTGCGCGTGGCGGTCGGAAAGAGTTCGGCCATTAATGCCGGAATCGGCGCGAAGTAGGTGGCCTTGAGTAACGCGACCCAGATCACCGCGGCGAGCAAGGTCGGCAACGAAGGATGCGCATTCATGAGCATGAACGCCGGATAAACGGTCAGAAAGAACACGACGCCCGTCACCTGCATGATGCGAATGCGCCCGAACTTGTCCGACAGGTGTCCCACCACCGGCACGAGCACCATCATGATGAAGCCCGCCGTCAACGTGGCGATGAAGCCCGACGACGGCGACAAGCCCAACTGCCGCGTCGCGTACGTCGGCATATAAAGCAGCATGTAGTTGGCCGTGGTCGTGAGCACGAGCGAGCCGATGGAGATGAGCAAGCGTTCCTTCTGCGTCTTGAGCAACTCGCGCACGGGCGACGCCACTTTCTCGGCCTGCTCGAACTCCGGCGTTTCGTCCATGCGTCGGCGAATATACAGCCCGATCGGTCCGATCAACACGCCGAAGAGAAACGGGATGCGCCATCCCCAGCCTTCGAGCTGCGCAGGCGTGAGCGTGCTCGTCAGCACGGCACCAAAGAGCGACGCGAGCAGCGTGCTCGCGCCTTGACTCGAAAACTGCCAGCTCGACATGAAGCCGCTGCGCTCGGGCGCATGTTCGACGAGAAATGCCGTCGAACTGCCGAACTCGCCGCCCGCCGAAAAGCCCTGCAACAAACGCGACAAGAAGATCAGAATGGGCGCCGCAATGCCGATGCTTGCATACGAAGGCATGAGCGCGACCATGGCCGTGCCGACGGTCATCATCGCGATGGACAGCGTAAGCGATGCCTTGCGGCCATGCCGGTCGCTATACGAGCCGAGCACGAGCGCACCGACGGGCCGCGCGAGATACGACAGCGCGAAGGTGCCGAGGGTGAGCAGCAGCGAGACGGTGTGATCCTGCGTGGGAAAAAACAGCTTCGACAATACGCCTGCGAAGTAGCCATAGACGACGAGATCGTAAAACTCGAGCGCATTGCCGATAGACGTGGCGACGATCAGACGCGCCACGTTGCGATGCTTCGCCGGCTCGTCGCGCGCGGGGGATATCGTGACGGAATCAGTGCTCATGGCGTGCTTCTCCGTTCGATCGAGGCGCTACGTTGCCATCGCGCGCGCCGAGGTCCCAGTAAAGACCCGCCATGATGCGCAAGCCTTCGCGCACCACCGGCGCGAGCATGTGTTCGTCCGGCGCATGCTGCGAGCATCCGGGATACGAATGCGGCACCCAGATGGTCGGCATGCCGAGCACATCGGCGAATACGTCGTTGGGGAGCGTGCCGCCGAGGTTCGGCAAGAGCACGGGCGCGCTGCCAGTCGTCTGCGTCAGCGAACGGATCGACCACTGCACCCACGCGTTGTCAGGATCGACGCGCGTGGCGGGCATGCCGCGTTCCACTTCGATATCGACCATGGTGAAACCGTGCGCATCGAGATGGTCACGCACGATCCTGGCAAGCTCGCGCCAGTTCGTGCCGACGACGAAGCGAATCTGCATGTGCGCGAACGCATGCGGCGGAATGGCGTTGACGGGCTTCTCGGGATTGCCCGCGCGAAACGCCAGCACTTCGATATTGTTCCAGCCGAACACGCGCTCGGCGGGCGTGAGATCCGGCTCGCCATAGTCGGCATCGACTTCCGGTTCGCCCGGATTGCCGCCCACGACGATCCCCTCCAGCGCGCGCCGCACCGATTCCGGCACCGGCGGCGGCCGCAATCCTTCGATGACGATCTTGCCGTTCTCATCGACCATGGATGCAATGGCGTTTGCCAGCACCACGGCCGGATTGCGCAAGAGGCCGCCCCAGTTGCCCGAATGATGCGCGCCATCGCGCAGCTTCACATCGAGACGGAAATTGATGACGCCGCGCGATCCGAGAAAGAGCGTCGGGCGGTTGGCGGCGAGGCGCGGTCCGTCGGATGCAATCAACACGTCCGCCGCGAGTTCATCGCGCAACTTGAGACACACCGCATGCAGGCCGGGTGAACCGACTTCCTCGCCGGTCTCGAACAGCAGCTTCAGATTGAAGCCGAGCTTGCCCTCGCGCGCGTCGAGCACGGCCTTCAGCGCCGCGAGATTGATGCTGTGCTGGCCTTTGTTGTCGGCGGTGCCGCGACCGTACCAGCGTTCGCCTTCCACCGTCACGCGCCACGGCGACCGGCCTTCGGACCATTGCGCGTCGTAGCCGCGTACGACATCGCCGTGACCGTAGCCGAGCACCGTCGGCAAGTCCGCGGCTTCATGGCGATGCGCGATGAGGAACGGCCCCGCGCCCGCCACCGGATTCTCGACGATGCGGCACTCGAAGCCCCATTCCTCGAGCGTGGGCGTGAGTTCTTCTTCGAGGTAAGCGAAGAGGCGCGCGCCGCTGTCGGCTTCCTGACTATCGGTGCGCAGACCGACGCGTCGCTGCAGGTCTTCGAGGAACGCGCCGGACTCATAACGCTGAGTGGCAAGCTGGATGGCGGTATCGCGGGTCACGTCGTTCTCCCTTTAATCGTGACTCATGCTGCCGCCGCCGATATTTCTGGACAATTACAATATTTCTCAAGAACCCTTGCCCAAAAGGCAAATCGAGGGTTATCCCGAAGCGGAACGAGAAGGCGGAAATGGACGAGACGGCGTTGCGTTACTTCCTCGAAATCGCGCGAAGCGGCTCGCTTAGCAAGGCATCGGAGCGGCTGTTCGTGGCGGTATCGGCATTGAGCAGGCAGATGGCGAAGCTCGAAGAGCAGATGGGCACACCGCTATTCGAACGGCGTCCGCGCGGCATGGTCTTGACCGATGCCGGGCGCTTGCTCGCCAATCATGCGCGCCGCAGTCATCTGGAAAACGAGCGCGTGATCGATGAAATACGCGATTTGAGCGCGGGCGGCCGCGTGACGATACGCGTCGCCGCGTCCGAAGGCGTGGCGCCGGATTTCTTGCCGCAAGCCTTTGCGCGGTTTCTGGAGACGCATCCGCGTGCGCAGTTTCAACTCGATGTATCGCCGCCATCGGTCGCCACACAGCGCGTGCGAGAAGGCACGCACGATGTCGCGGTGTGCTTCAGCGTCGCGCCCGAGAAGGACGTGCACGTGCATTATGCGCAGCGCGCGCCGGTGTTCGCATTGATGCGCGGTGGTCATCCGCTGGCGACACGCGAGTCGGTTTCGCTCGCCGATCTCCACGAATGGCCGATGGCCATGCATAACCAGGGCGTGACGCTGCGTCAGTTATTCGATATCTCGTGCAGTCTCGAAGGGCTCGTCTTCGAGCCGGTGTTCATCGCGAACTATCACATGGCCTTGCAGAGTTTCGTGCAACGCACCGACGCCATCACGCTGACCGGCTACCTCACCGTGCGCAGCCGTTTGCAGCGTGACGATATGGCGGCCGTGCCCATCAGCAATCCCGAACTGCATCAGCGCACCTTGCAGATTCAGACGATGGCGGGACGCACCTTGCCGCAAGCGGTGGTGGCGTTCGTCGAATTGTTGACGCGGGCGATCGAGGAGCCCGAGGCGGTTCAGTAACGATGGCGCTCCATATATAAGCGCTAATCCGTGAAAAGCGCCTTGCGGATGATCGCGTGCACGCCCCAGTTGCCATCGACCACTTGCGTCACGCCGAAGTCCACGGCCACCGACATCAACGAGATCGCTTCGTCTTCGCTCAGTCCCTTGGTCGACATGAGAAAGCGGCGCGTCTTGATGAAGGCGTCGCGCATGGCCTGATCGAGCGTGGACTTCTGATAGACCTCGCTCTGCGCGCTGGTGCCGAATTCCGCGAGATAGTCGGCGTGGCTGAAGCCGTGCAACACCCATTCGTCGGCGGTTTCGACGAGCGGATACGTGAGGTCCGCAAAGGGCTGTGAGGCGAGCGTGTGCTTCTTGTGCAGGATCAGTTCGAAGTCGCCCGTAAGCGAGCATTCGATAGCCGTGCCGCACAACTCGGAGTCTCCTTGCGACGCATGCGGGTCGCCGATGGAAAGCAGCGCGCCCGCCACGCCCACTGGCAGAAACACGCTTGCACCCGGTCCCACGCGCCAGTTGTCGAGATTGCCGCCGAAGGCCGAAGGCGGGATCGAATCGATCAGACCGTTCTGGCGAGGCGCGACGCCGATCACGCCGAAATGCGGCCGCACCGGAATGGTGACGTTCTTCAGCACGTTGTGATTTTCGACGACGGTCGAATGATCGACAGGCACGCCGGGATAATCGATGATCGGATGCATCACACCGAACGGATCGCGTTGCGGCGTCCAGCGATAGTTGTAGACGGCGCGCGCATAGGCGCTCTCGTCGACGCGTTCGGTATCCGTATGAAGCTCGTAGATGGTCACGACTTCGCGAGGCTTGGGCTCGGTCAAGAGCTCGCGATAGTGAAAGCCCCACCACGCGGCGGCGTTGCTGCCAAATGCGCGGCCATGATATTTCGGGTTCGCGCAGCGGCGCGGATGAATATCGACGATCCGCACTTCGAGCACGTCGCCCGGCTCCGCGCCCGTGACGGCAATCGGTCCCGTGCAGATATGCACGCCGAAGCCTTCGCCCGCGCCGCGTCCGTAGATCGATGCGTTCATCGGTCCCGCGCCGCGCCGGTCCACGTTCTTGCGCTCGGCGGTCCAGTGAAACACGCTCTCGGCGCCGGGATCGCCCGCGATCATACGATCCCAATCATCCGCGGCATGTTGCGTGAGCGCTTCCACGGTCACGGTGTCGCCGCTCTGTACTTCGAGCACGGGCTTCAGATCGTGGCTGAAATAGCCCCAATGCACGGTATTTGCCGTTGCACGCAGCAGATGATGGCGCGGCTTGTCGCGTCCGAGCCGAAGTTCGATATGCACGGCATCGAGTTCTTCACGCACGGCGACGAGCGTATCGCCCGCATGATCCTGACGCGCCTGCGCGATCAGGCTCGCCGCATTGACCGGCAAGCCGCGCGAGAGACTTCGCACCAGATGACGCGCTATTTCAAGGCTCGCCTCGTGCCTGAAGGTGCGCGGCGACGCGCCGTAACGTTCGCGAAACACGCGGCTGAAATGCGCGGGGTCGTTGAAGCCCCAGCGAAAGCAGATGTCCGAGATCGATACTTTCTCGGAGAGCGGATCGGCCAGTTCCGCGCGGCATCGCTCAAGACGGCGTGAGCGCACATAGGTCGAAAAGCTCTGTCCGGCGAGTTCGAAAAGCTTCTGCACATAGCGTGGCGACACGCGCTCGTCCTTTGCAAGCGTGGCGACGCTCAAGGTCGATTCGGCGAGATTCGCTTCGATGAAGCGGCATAGCCGCGAGAATAGCGCCGCCTGCGACGGCGTGAGTCCGTTGAACGAGCCCTTGCGTTCCTGTCCCGCAAGACACGCGACGAGCATTTCCGCGAGCGCGAGTTCGGTGGGACGCAATTCATCGGCGCTCAAGGTCTCGAGGCTCTCGACCACCGAGCGCAAGAAGCCCGAAAAGATATGGCCCATGCCCGTTGCGCCCGGCAGCAGCGCCACGCGCAACGAAAGCGGCGAGAGCAAGCGCGCGTTGATCGCGCTCTTCGGCGCACGCACGATAAAGGCGCGAAAGCGCCCCGCGAAGATCAGTGACGCGCTTTGTCCCGATGCCGCATACACGAGGTCATGCGGGCTCACGCGTTCGCGCAGGCCGTCGGCGACGAGCGTGGCGTCGCCATCGATCAGCAATACGAGCATGAGACTGCCGCTTTGATCGGCGCTCAGTTCTAGCGTCTGCGCGGCCGAGGCGATCGTCGTGAACTCGATGCCGCCCGCCGATACACGCGATGTCAGCGTGCCTTGAAGACCGCGTTCGCCGCCTTCTATCTTGCCGTGCCACCCCAGGCGCGCGAGCGCCGCTTTCCATTCATGTCGACGTTCGAACTCGGGATACGACTCGGTGGTGAAGCGCGACAGGTTCAAGCGAAAACTCCACGAATAGCAGGCAAGACGCGCTTTGGAAAAGCAACTCCCGCGCCATCGCGGCCATGCGGCGACGCGATGCAAGGCGTGCCGAACCACAGTGCATGCATGCGCCATCGCGGCGCATGCATGCACTCGCGCGCGACACGGCGGTACCGGCGAAAGCGGTTCTTGGACGAGCGTGCACGTGAGGACCAGCAGTTGTGCGCAGCCAGACAAGTTAGCGGGATTTCGGTCGCCTACGCTCGGGGCATCGCAAGTCAATCGTCATCAGCGGTCAAGAGCCGCCAGGAGCGTATCGATGCAAAGGAATCTCATGGGCCGTTTAGCTCGCGTGTGGCTCGGCGCTTTGTGCGCGTCGCTGTTCGCGTTCGCGGGGCAAGCACACGCCGCTTCGCCCGCCGAATGCAGCGCGTTGCAGGCGAAGTATCCACAGTTCAAGGGCAAGACGCTCACCAACGCGATCAATCCGCACACGCCGGGCTATGAAGCGCTCGATCCGAACGATCCGAGCAAGTACGTCGGCTTCGATATCGACTTGGGCGAGATGATCGCGCAGTGTCTCGGCTTCACGATGGCGTACAAGCCCGTCACCTTCGCCGCGTTGCTCACGACGCTGCAGAGCGGTCAGGCCGACATCGTCATCTCCGACATCTACGCAACCGAGGAACGCGCCAAAGCCGCCGATTTCATCACGTATTCGAAGGTGTTCGACGGCGTGCTCGTCGCGAAGGGCAACCCCAAGAAAATTACCGGCATCAACACGTCGATGTGCGGCACGACCGCCGCTGAAAACACCGGCTACGTGGAAGTGCCGCTGGTTCAGGCGCTCGCGCCGCAATGCAAGGCGGCAGGCAAGCCGGAAGCCACCGTGCAGCTTTACGACAACAACGCCAACTGCATCCAGGCCATTCTCGCCGGCCGCGCAGATACGTATATCAACGACGTGAACACGGTCGATCAGGCCGTCAAGGCGTATCCGGACAAGCTCGAAAAAGCAACGGCGGTGACCTTGCCGTATTTCGTGGGTATCGGCGTGCCGAAAGACAAGCCTGATTTCCGCGATGCCGTGATGGCCGCGCTCGTCGCCATTCAGAAGAGCGGCGCGCAGTCGGACTTGCTCAAGAAGTGGGGCCTCGGCGTGGAGAACCTAGCCGCGCCGCAATTGATCGTCGCGAAGTAAGCACGGGAAGCATCGGCTCATGGACCTGTTCCTTCACTATCTCGGCCTGCCGTATCTTCTCGACGGCATCCGCTTCACGATCGCCGTGACCTTGCTGGGACTCGCGGGCGGCCTCGTGCTGGGACTCGTGCTCGCGGCCATGCAACTGAGCCGTATCGGGCCGCTCGCGGCGATCGCGCGCGGCTACACGGTGATCTTTCGCGGCACGCCGCTGATTCTGCAACTGGTGTTCGCCTACGATGCCTTGCCGCATATCGGCATCAAATTGAGCGCGATCGGCGCGGCGGGCCTCGCGCTCGCCGCGAACGAAGCGCCGTTCATCGCCGAGATATTCCGCTCGGGCGTGCTCGGCGTGGATCGCGGACAAACACTCGCGGGGCAGGCGCTCGGCATGACGCCGGGCGTGCTGATGCGCAGAATCATCGCGCCACAGGCGATTCGTTCGATGATCCCCGCGCTTGGCAACGAAACGGTCAGCGCACTGAAGAACTCGTCGCTGGCGTCGGTGATCTCGGTCGGCGAACTGACCTTGCGTAGCACGCAGCTTGCATCGTCTACGTTCGACTTCTTTTCGATCTTCTTCGCGTCGGGGCTTTTGTATCTGTGTCTCACGGGCGCCATCGCAGCGATTCAGTTGATGATCGAACGAGCGCTCGATCTGGATCGCGCGAGCACGGGCGGCGGTTTCTGGGGACGACGCAAACCCGCGCCCGCACCGAAACCCGCGAGTCCCGGCGACTTGCCGCCCGTCTTCGCGCCGATCACGGCTGCCGAACGCGCGCGCCGCTACGACACGCTGGCCCGCAACGGCGTGGCCGTGCAGATCAGTGGCGTTCACAAGCGTTACGGCGAACAGGCCGTGCTGAATGGCTTCGACCTCGACATCCGCTCCGGCGAAGTCGTTGCGTTGCTCGGGCCGAGCGGTTCGGGCAAGAGCACGCTGCTTCGCTGCATCAATCATCTGGAGCAATGGAGCGAAGGCGAGATACGCGTGGGCGGCCGGCGTCTCGGCTTTCGCGATGACGGGCGGCGAATGAATCCACGCGAGCTGGCGCGAGAACGTGCGAGTCTCGGCGTCGCCATGGTGTTTCAGCAATTCAATCTGTTCAGTCATCTGACGGCGCGCGAGAACATTGCCTTGCCGCTCGTATGGGTGCACGGCGCAACGCTCGCCGATGCCAACCGTCGCGCCGATGCCTTGCTCGAACGCGTGGGCCTCGTGCATCGCGCGGATGCCTTGCCGCGTCATCTGTCGGGTGGCCAGCAACAGCGTGTGGCCATAGCGCGTGCGCTTGCGCCGAACCCGCGCGTGCTGCTGCTCGACGAGCCGACATCCGCGCTCGATCCCGAACTGGTCGGCGAAGTGCTCGAAGTGATCCGCCGTCTCGCGCTCGACGACGGCCTCACCATGATCATCTCGACGCATCAGTTGCGCTTCGCCGATGAAGTGGCCGACCGCGTGGTGTTCTTGAGCGGTGGAACGGTGGTCGAGGAAGGACCGGCGCATCAGGTGTTGACGCATCCGCATCATCCGCTGACTGCGCGCTTTCTCAACGTGATGGGCGCGGGCAGCACGCTCGAAACGGTGCATTAAAACCCTAAAGCCGAGGACGATTCAATGAAGCATTACACGCTGCCCGTTTCATCATCCACCGTGCATTGGGGATACTTCAGCAAACGGGTAGAGCCGCGTCTCACGCTGAAGTCAGGCGACCGCGCCACCATCGAAACGCTGACGCATCATGCCAACGACGACCACGAGCGCATGGTCGCGGGCGACCCCGGCGCGCAGAGCGTGTTCGAATGGACGCGCGAGCACAAGGGCGTATCGCGGCGCGGCGCTGGCCCGACAGAAGGTCCCTTCAAGCTGGGCGATGGCGAAGGCGTCGGCGTGCATCTGCTGACCGGGCCTGTCGAGATAGAAGGCGCCGAACCCGGCGATGTACTCGAAGTGCGCATCCTCGATGTACGGCCGCGCCCGAGTTGCAACGCGTGTCATGCGGGCAAATGCTTCGGCTCGAACGTGGCGGCGTCGTGGGGCTTTCAGTATCACGATCTGATCGAGGAGCCGAAGCCGCGCGAAGTCGTGACGATCTTCGAACTCGATACTTCCGGCGAGCCGTATGCGCGCGCCGTCTACAACTATGTGTGGACGCCGCAGACCGACCCGGACGGCATCGTGCATGCGACCATCGATTATCCTGGCGTGCAGGTGGATCATCGGCTGGTGAAGAAGCGCGAGAACATCCTGCCCGACATACGCGTGCCGGCGCGGCTGCATTTCGGCACCATGGGCGTGGCGCCCGCCGAAGCGGACTATGTCAGCTCGATTCCTCCGAGCTATACCGGCGGCAATATCGACGACTGGCGTATTGGCAAGGGTTCGAAGATGTATTACCCGGTGGCCGTTGCGGGCGCGCTGTTTTCAGTCGGCGATCCGCACGCGGCGCAGGGCGACAGCGAACTCGGCGGCACGGCCATTGAAACGTCGCTCACGGGTGACTTCGAATTCATCCTGCACAAGCAGGCGGATCTCGAAGGCACGTTGCTCGAAGGATTGACGCATCCGCTGCTCGAAACGGATCAGCAATGGTCCGTGTATGGCTTCACGTTTCCGAACTATCTCGCCGAACTCGGCGCCAACGCGCAACTCGAAGTCGCGCAACACGCGAGCCTCGACCGTGCCATGCGCGATGCCTTTCGCAAACTGCGGCGCTTCTTGATGACGGTTCATGGACTGAGCGAAGACGAGGCCATCGCGCTCATGTCCGTGGCGGCGGATTTCGGCGTGACGCAGGTTGTCGATGCGAACTGGGGCGTGCATGGCTCCATCCGCAAAGACGTGTTTGCAAACTACAAAAAGCGCTGAGTATTCCGCGTTTTTGAATCGCGATGTGTAGATTGAATGGACGGATACACTGAGATACATCGCTCCTGATCGGCTGGGATATAAAACCGTCGAGGCCACTCTTCAAGTGGACCCACGAAAATTCCCGAACCAATCGATAAGGAGGTCTGGTCATGTCAGAACCCGTCAATCAACGGCGTCGTCTTATGCTTGGGACGACGCTTGCAAGCGTCGCCCTTGCGGACTTCGGCTTCAGCACGTTCGCGAAGGCGCAATCGTCCACTGTCAAAGCGACGAGCGCGGGCGCATCGTTTGGCCCGATCAGGCAGATCGATGCGGGCAAGCTCAACGTCGGCTATGCGGAACTCGGGCCCGCCAATGGCACGGTCGTGTTTCTGCTGCATGGCTGGCCTTACGACATCCACAGCTATGCCGAGGTTGCGCCTATTCTGGCCGCGGCCGGTTATCGCGTGATCGTGCCGTATCTGCGTGGCTATGGCTCCACGCGCTTCCTTTCCGCCGATACCGTGCGCAACGGTCAACAGGTCGTGACAGCGGTGGATATCGTCGCGCTCATGGATGCGCTCAAGATCGAGCAGGCCATCTTCGGTGGTTACGACTGGGGTGCGCGCACGGCAGATTGCATCGCTGCATTGTGGCCGGAGCGCGTGAAGGCGCTGGTGTCGGTGAGCGGGTATCTCATCGGCAGTCAGGAGGCGAACAAAAAGCCGCTGCCGCCCAAGGCGGAGTTCCAGTGGTGGTATCAGTACTATTTCTCGACGGAGCGTGGCGCGCTGGGTTATGCGGCCAATCGCGATGCCTTCAACAAGCTGATCTGGCAGCTTGCGTCACCGAAGTGGAATTTCGACGATGCCACGTACGAACGCTCGGCCGCATCGTTCCAGAACCCGGACCATGTCGCGGTGGTCATTCATAACTATCGCTGGCGGCTCGGGCTTGTACAGGGAGAAGCGCAATACGACGCGCTCGAACAGCGTCTTGCGGCAGGACCGACCATCTCCGTGCCCACCATCACGTTGGAAGGCGATGCCAACGGCGCGCCGCATCCCGAACCTGCTGCGTATGCGAAGAAGTTCACGGGCAAGTATGTGCATCGCACGCTGGGCGGGGGTGTCGGACACAACTTTCCGCAGGAAGCGCCGAGGGAGTTTGCTGATGCGATGTTGCAGGTGACGAAGTTGTGAGACGAGTGTTGCCTGTTATGGCGCGCGTGCGAGGATCGCGTTAGGAAGTCACATGACCGCCGTCGGTGGAAGCTTTGACGGCGGCCTTCTTTGGGCGCGTGACTGACTGCAGCCTCGGTAAAGATGTGGCCGATGTATCAGCGAGAAAGCCCTTTGGGTCATCAGAAAACTCCTAAAAATAGAATACTGCATCGATATCCGAATGGCTTGTTAAGTCGATGAATCTGCAGAAATTCTTATAGTCGAGCATCGCATTGCGGAGAGATTGGCTGCGCACGAGCAGCGATTTTTTCGGCAACAATTCCTTACTGGCCTGAATTGAGTTCGACTAGCAATTCGTCGATCTCATGGCAAAGAACTACGCAGTGCGATCAGGATGCCGAAACGCTGGATCGAAATTTCGCGCGCATCAAAAGAGATTCATAGGAGATGTATTTAGATGTCGATGGTATTGCCAAGTCAGGCCTATACGCTACAACTCAAGCCGCAGTCCTTTCCCGTCTCCGTGCTTAGATTTTCCGGCAAAGCGAGCGTCAGTGAGCTCTATGAATATCAAATAGATTTCACGAGCCCGGTCGCCGATATTCCAATAGACCAAGTCGTCGGCCGACCAGCGACATTTACCATCGATCCTGTTGATCCCGATCAAGGGTATCTGCAAAGAATGTTCGGTGAGCGCTGGAAGGACTTTAGCAAGATGCCGAAGTCGTACGTCACGCACGGGATGATCTGCCGCTTTGAGCAACTCGGAATGTCCGCCGACGAGACGCGTTACCGCGTCGTGCTCGTACCCAGGATCGCGGATCTCGCCCGCGCCCGCAAAAGCAGGCTGTTCCAGATGCAATCCGTCGTGGAAATCATCACCGATACATTGCGCCACTACGGCTATCGCTTTGGCGTGGATTTCGATTTTATGAAGCTTCGCGGCAAATACAAGCGCCGCGAGTACGTGACTCAATATCACGAGACGACGTTCGCCTTCATTCAGCGACTTTGCGCAGAGGAAGGGCTGTGGTTTCGCTTCGAGCAGAAGTCCAATGGTACCGCCATGATTTTCGGCGACGATCTCGATGCCTACGCGCGCAAACAGCGCGTCGTTCCTTATCGTCTTCATTCCGGTTTGGAAAGCGCGGGTGCTGAATCGCTTCGTTCGCTCAAAACGATCACCCGGCGCGTGCCCGAAGCAATTCAGCTCGACGATTACAACCATCGGCAAGCGGATGTCTCATTGCTAGTCGAGTCCAATGCCGCGCCTGCCGATAAAACCACTGATGGAGTGGACAACCATTGGGGCGAACACTACGAGACGCAAGAAGAAGGCAAGACGATTGCGCTGATTCGTCATGAGGCGCATCTGGCGGAGCAGATCAGCTATTCAGGTCGAGGCAATCCGTTCTCCCTCGAGGCAGGTGAGGTAATGCGTCTGGACGTGAATCCGAAGGACGCGCCGCATGGTCTCTTTGTCACGTCGGTACGCTGCGGAGGTGGACGCGGTACGTCGTATTGGTGCGCTTTCCGGGCGATTCCCGCGGATCGGAGATGGCGCACGAGCATCGACAAGATCGAGCGACCGAAGATCGCAGGAACTCTTCCCGCGCGGATAGATTCTCCAGGCAAGTACAAGTACAGCTATCTCACGGAGAAGGGCCTGTACGTCACGAAGATGCCGTTCGATTTGGACGAGTGGAGTCCGGGTGGACGCAGTCGCCCTATCCGGATGGCACGGCCGTATGCGGGACCTAACTACGGTCATCACATGCCGCTGATCGACGGAACCGAGGTGGCGCTGGTTTTTACGGCACAAGATCCAAACAGACCAATCATCGTAGGCGCGTTGCATGACAGCCTCAATCCGGACCTCGTCAATAACCTCAATCACACGCGAAATATTATCCGCTCGGCTGCGGAGAACGAGTTGCGCATGGAGGACAAGGCGGGGGTCGAGCATATCCACCTGACCACGCCGTATCAGACCAGCGAGCTCAATCTCGGGCATATGGTCGACGAAGGGCGCAAGGAGCGCGGTCGCGGCGCAGAGTTACGCTCGGATGAGCATATAGCGGTGAGAGGCGGAAAGGGTCTGCTGCTGACGGCCGAAATGCGAAGGAAAGCTACGGGCGCGCAACTCGACATGGCTGCGGCGCAAGAGCAGTTGAAGCGCGCGATCGAGCGCATCGAGTTGCTGAACCAGGCTGTGCAGTCGGCCGAAGCCGTAGTCGCTGACCTGCAGAAGCAGAAAGCGCTCTTTAGCGACGCACTCGACGGGCTCAAACAGTCCGTCGTGCTCATGAGCGGCCCTTCGGGCATCGGGATCACGTCGGGTGAACACCTGCAGTTGAATGCAGACCAAAACTTGATTGCTACTGCCGGTGGCAACGCCGATATTGGCGTAATGCGCAATTTCACGGTGGCAGCAGGTCGCCAGGTGTCACTCTTTGCGCAGTCTCAGGGCATGCGGCTGACCGCTGCCAAGCAGGACATCGTGGTTCATGCACGCACAGGCGGCATGGAGCTGTCCGCGTCGAAGGACATGCACTTCAACAGCATCGACGGCGCTGTTACGGCACAGTCGAAAGGCGCGCTCACGCTCACGAGCGGCGGAGCTTATATCAAGATTGAAGGCGGCAACATCGAACTGGGCGCACCAGGCAGCATTCTGCTCAAGTGCGGCAGCTTCAACTGGTCAGGCCCCGGCAATCTGTCGCTCCCCATGCCCGAAATGCCGATTGGCCCGTGCAAGCAGTGTCTGATGGATGCGCACCGCGGCGTCGAAGCAATGACCGAGGTGGCGTGATGGAAACAAGATCGCGACACCTTCCGCGCAAGATGCCGATATGGATTGGGAGCAATGGCGACATCGGCTGCTGGCTCAATTCGATTCGTTCATGCACGAGCAATCCGTCAATCTATATCTGCTCGTGGATACTCGTGGCAGCCCGGGAATCGACAAGCTATTGCCGAAAGTAAAAGGCCTCGCTTGGACTTCGCTTTGGCATGGTTCCGTGCTCGACTCCTATACGGATATCGCACCGTATTTGATTCATGTCGAACGCCTGGCGCTTGACGAGCCGCAAGAGCTGGCGGGCCGACTTGCTCGACGCATCTGGATGGAAGGCGCCTCGGGATTCATGCTCACCTGGATCTGGTCACCTCTTTCGTTGACAGAGCTGGATGAGCATTTGAAACACTACACGCGTTACGCGATACCCGACAAGCGCGAGTACTTTCTGCACTTTTACGACAACCGCATTCTCGCGCGTATTCGAAGCGTCTGGACCGACGAGCAGGCATATTGTTTTATCGCGCCCTGCAGGGAAATCTGGTTTCGAGATCGCGATCAAGGCGAGATCGTCTGGCGGAGCGATGGGGCTTCGAAGCCAGCGCGAGCGGATGCGCCATTACTTCTGTCGTCGGATCAGCACGCGCGATTATTTGCGCTTGGCCATGCGGACAAACTCGCGATGCAATTGCGCGAAATGTATGGCGTGAGGCTCGACGAGAAGAGCGATTTCGCGCTGTACCTGCTTGTCACCGAGCAACTCGAACGAGCCAGCCGCTATCGTCTAAGAGAGAAAGACGACTTCCTGAATTACGTCTCGAAGGGCATCGTGCTTTCGCCTCGTTTCGACGAGCATCCGGTGATTCAGGAGCGTCTGCAACGAGCGCGAAACGGCGAGATATCGTATCGGGAGGCTTTGAGCGGACTTACTCGTGACGTGATTAAACAGGCGGCGGAGAGTTGAGCGGTTACGGGTTTGCCGTATGGATTCCGTGACTTGTGTTCTTGATACGTGCTTGCCATCGCGACGCACACTGAATTGATGAGATAAGCCAATGGGCTACAAACGAATGAACCTATCAAGGTTGTTCTGGCATTTCCTTTTTTCGGCCCTGGCAACCGTCTTTCTTGCGGGCTGCGACTTTTTTTCTTCTGAGCCAGTGTATGGCGGGTTGAGCGCGGAGGGTATGAATTACACGCCGTACAACCTGACGGAGTTTGTGGTCCGTGACAAATACGGGAATCGAGCCAGTGGAGGCGGGGATCTGCCGCCAGGGTCAGGCGAAGGAAGAATAAGCTGCTGCTACAAGCTAAAGGGAACGGAGTTCACGGTCGAGTGGCAAGTCTATGACGCGGACGAGGCCGTAAAGGACCTGTACGCACCGATAAAAGAGATCAAAAAAGTAACAACGGTTCATCTTGATCCTGTGAAGAGGTCTGACCGAGCCGGCAACGACGTCTTGGCTGTGCACTTCTATCCAGACGACCATGTCGAATTCGAGTTTCGCAATGACTTTAGCGGCTCTAGATTTGACTATGCTGAAGTACATCATTGGTTTAAAACGAAGTACGGCAAGGCTGCAAACCCAGACGATCTTGACTGGGCTGCCGCCTACCGTCGAACCACGCGTGTGGCTGTTCAAGGCTGGCTGAAATACCGCTTCACCGACTCGGTCGATCTTGAGCAGTACGTGTACTACACGTTGCTTGTCAATCCGAAGTTTGACGAACACCCGGCGGTGCAGCGCATCGTCATGGAGTCGAAGGGCAAGCCCGGAGCGTTTGGTCTTGCAATGCAGAAGCTGCCTGTAGATGTTGTGCGCGAGATTAAGAGCAACAAGTTTATCCATGCCGCAGGTGGAAGTAAGAATGGCTAATACGAACAAAACCGATCCCGCAGATCGCACGCCTCTTGAAGTGCTGGACGCGATTGGCGCCAACACGAAGGCTTATCCTTCCGATGACTGCATCCCATGCGGTGCGGTAATTCATATCGGCTTCTTTTTTGATGGATTTGGTCGACACCGTGACCATGATGACCCATCGACGTCCCGATATTCCAATATCTGCCGACTTTGGGAGGCGTACCGCGATAACAAAGATGAACGCAAAAAAGACCTGCCGAATCAGTTCTGGTATCCGCTCTACTACTCCGGCCTGGGCACGGACCTCAACAAAGAGGCCAGAAATGGCGAAATCGTATCCGCGCTGACGAGCAAGGTCTTGAGTGCGGCTCAAGGTCAGGTTTCGAACGCAAAGAAGATTGGCGAGAAAATCACCGGTATCGACCGTCTCCAGCTCGATCCGAAGAGCGCCATTACCGACGGATTCAAAAAGGGTTTGGAGGAGCATTCCTATCGCCCTGTCGTGGATGCATACGATGGACTCGTCAAAGAGGCGAAGGCGTTGCGTACCAATGCCGGACGCGTCTTGCGCTTCTTCAGGACCGGCGCCGTGCTCGACCGTGGCCGCGCGGCCGGGCGCATCCTCGCCAAGGACGCGATGAAAAGCGGCCGTCAGATCCTTTTCGATCTCAGGAAGAATCCGTTGAAGGTTGGCTGGGCAGTGGCGGGCGAGCTGTTCAAATGTTCGTTCGACGTGGTTCCTATTCTCAGGGACAACTCAGTGGTCGCGCGGCTTTTGGGCACCGGGGTCGAGCCACGCCTTCAGGCGGCCAAGACCCAGTTTGAGAAAGCGATTGAGGACGCGAGGGCAAGGATGCCCAAAGTCCAGCACGTCAAGGTGTCTGTGTTCGGCGCGGATCGCGGTTGCGTTCTTGCGAGGGCCTTGCTGAATGACCTGAGCGCGACATACAAACATCCGAGCGAAGCCATACTGGAATACAAGGTTCCAAAGGACCCGAACGGCGCCACCATTCCTATCGAGATCGTGTTCGTCGGTTTGCTCGACGCGGTGTCGTCGTTGGTCCAGGAGAATGCGCTGATCAGCATGGTGCCCTTGATCGGGGCAATCAAACAGAATTACGGCGACCAAATGCTTGGCGTGCCGCAGGCAGTTCAGCGCTGCGTTCACTTTGCCGCCGCGCACGAACTACGCTTCTATCAACGGCTCGACAGCCTGGAAAATACGCGCGGCCTGCAATATCTTTATCCCGGCACGAGCGAAGACATTACTGGCGGCGCACCGCCGGGATCGCTCGGCGCGCGCGCGGAGCTTCAGCGAGTCGTCCTGCGCGACATGCTGAACGAAGCGCTTATAAATGGCGCAGCGATGGACACGATGGAAAATCTCCAGCACTTCAAGGGGAAGACATTCCAAAAATTCACCTTGGCAAACCCCATCACTGATGGCCAGAACACGTACAAGATCTGGGAACTGATGAAGGCCTACCGTGAGATGGTGCCCTACGTCGCGCGTCTGAATTTTGTCGATCACATGCAGGTCTTTTTACGCTGGATGGCGGTTCGCTATACGTCGTCCGAATTTCGTGCCACCGTCACCAACCAGTTCGACGCGCTGGCTGCAAAGCATGAAGCCATTCTGAAAGAACGCAACGACGCGACTGCTGCCTATCTCGCCTTGCGCAAGCAATTTCCGGTGCCGGATTCGATCACCTTAGGCAAGGCGCAGAACCGCATGGAGGCGGCAAGGAGCGCTGAAATGGAGGCGTTGCGCGACGCCAGCGCCGAGAAAGCGAGACCGTCGGTCGGTGTGTGGGAGCGTATCCAGGCGGAGTCGACGGACATGATCCAACGCGACACCGCTTTGGCCGGCATGCGCCGCGCGGTGAATCAAGCGCGCACCGGTGTACAGATCGGCGAACAGCCTTATGACGCGGACCCGGAGTTTGGCGCATCGATCATCGAGGAACACATGGACGCGATGATCAGCGCCGAGCAGCAAAGCCTGGTTCAGGCGTGGAAGATGGGGCTGTCGGGCAAGAACCCGCTTCCGCCCAAGGTCATGGTGCTGTTCGATCTTCTCGTGCACGACACCATGCTCACGAGCTGGCAGGACCATGTGCTGTCTTCCTCGCTTTATTTCCGGTTGCGCGGAGTCGATGCGTTCGGCTCGACCGACTACGAGGCCGAGGAGAAAGCGCGCAAGCGTACGGAAGAGAACGCGAGCCGCGCGTCGCAGATCAACCGTGGCATGAACCCCGCGCCGCGACCTCCCGCCCGTATTTGAACGTGGCGGTCATGGCCATGTGTTGCGTAAGCCATGACCGCTTGATTATTTCCTCCTCGGACCAGACATGCCAGGAATTATTCGCATAGGCGACCGCCATACCGGCGACGGCGCCGTCACGCAAGGTTCAGCAACCTGCGTTTTCATGGGACGCGCGGTTGCGCGCCTGCACGATCGTGTCACGTGTCCCCGCCACGGTGACAACCGTATTGCTTCGGCAACCTCAGGGGCTTTCGATAACGGTTTGGAGATCGCGCAACACAACGACCGCTGCGAATGCGGTTGTCGTCTGATCTCGTCACTTCCAAATAGCGGCAAAAGCTAAGCATGGCGCTGGACCTGGATAACCTTCCACCGGAACGCGCCGAACCTGACGAGCCGCCATCGAGGTTAGTCTGGACGGTGGTCTTCTTCGTCCTGGCTATCGCCGGAATCTTTGGCGTGATGGCGTTGTGGCCGCGCGCAGAACCAATGCAGACGCCCTTGTTCTGGACTTGCCTTGTGCTGTATCCAACGGGCCTCGCCGCGTTTGTCGTTTCACGTCGGTTCAGCATTCACGAGAGGCAGTGTCTCGATGCGCGGGACTGGAATGAGGCACGAAAGCGGTACAACGAGAAGTTGTTCGCACGCGAAAGCATTCCGATGGCCGTGCTCGCCACGGCCATCCGCGTAACGGATGACGAGACAGCGAAACTCGTGACAAAAATAGAAGAAAACGCGTTGACACTCGAGGCTCAGGCATCGGAGCTCATGGAGGACGCATCGGTAACGGCGCGGTGGCTCCAACCAGACGACGCGCTCTTTGCCGTCGACGATAAGGAGCGCCACGGCCTGCTGTTGTCCTGGCTCTTCGACCAACTTATCGGCGAACTTGCGGACCGCCTCGGGTCGCTTCCGGATGATTTTCCGCTGCGCGTCCTTCTCGATATCGGGGGCTATATCGGGGAGGCAGACGCAAAAACGACCTGGGAAGGCATATGGGCGCGTCATGAGTTGCGTCAGGCGGAAACGACGTACACGCTAGTGCCCGTTGATCTGATGACGGTCGATCAATGGCTCGACGATACGAGTGGCGCCTTGCATCTCTACGCGGTCCTGCTGATTTCGGTATCGCTTCAGAGCATGTTGGATGGAGCGCCCAACGCAGGCGAGGCCGAGGCGGGCGTCGCGCTTCTCGTGGCCTCGCATGGATTAGCGGCCGAGCATCGACTCATGCCCGTCGCGCACATGCATCGCCCGTTGAATTCGGCGCGGACCCATCTCGACAGCGCGCTCACACATGCGCTGCAATGGGCAAAAGCCGACGCGCCGTCGTTGGAGTCGGTCTGGATGACCGGATTCGACGGCGAATCGGTCGGGCCTTTGCACTCATCCCTGAGCCACGTTGGCGTGCGTGAGGCAGGCGAAGATCCGCTGACGGAATTCAATCTCGACGGCACGGTGGGACGAGCGGGGAGATCGGCCGACTGGCTCGCCGTAGCGTGCGGGGCGAACAGAGCGGACCGGTTGAGCGCGCCGCAACTCGTCGCCCGTAGCGCCGGCGAACACTTTCACATGGCTGTGGTGCAAAACAGCCGTAATAAGCAGAAAGACGAATGACTCGTAAATTCAAGCTAGACTTTTTAGCCACGCTATCCCTCGTGATCTTGCCCGGCATGCTGGTCTGGGTACGGCCTCAGTGGGTCGGGATCTCAGCTGACAGTCGTGGAGCTGTCATAGCAGCACTGTGCGCTATTTTCATCGTGCTATGGCTCGTGCTCAGTTATAGCGAAGCGTCGCGTGCGGCCGTGGCTTATCGCGCGGTGAAAGACTGGATGCTCAAACACGGCGGTGCGTCCGATGACGTCGCGCAGGGGGCCACGAAGCCAGACGTTGGTGATTTCAGCGATCTCAGGCAATGGCTAGTCGAGCAGCACGGCTGGCGCTGGCGTTGGCGCGAGCGTTGGATCCTGGTTGTCGGCGACAGCGAAGTAGTTCGGCGCGTGGCGCCTACGCTCTTCAAGTTCGGGTATGCCAGCGCGGGAGGCGCGGTTCTTCTTTACGCAAAGCAGACAGACAGTGCCCCAGATGTGCAGCATCTCGCCGCGTTGCGCCGATTGCGCCGCCGCCGTCCAGTGGACGCGGTCGTTGCACTGACCGTCGCCCGTGCGACGGGCCACGATATGTTCGATGTTCAAAGCGTCTCGCAAGCGCTGGCACGTGTCGCGCGCGTGCTTCGCTGGTCTGCTCCGGTGTATTTGCTGAATGCGGAGCCATTGCAGGCGAGTCCGTCTCATACAGATGAGCCGCCGGTCGGGCTTACCTGGTCGCACTCGCGTATGGTTTCCGATTTCGTCGGCTCGGCACTACATGACCTCACCGGCGAATTGGCAAACGCCGGGGTGATGCGTCTGTCGAAGAACCCTGCAGATCGATATCTGGCGGAATTGTCGCAGCACATAAGCACAGCACGGGAATCGCTGAAGCATCTCGTGACAGGCGCTTCACGGTCGCACGATGCTATTCGCGGGCTTTTCTTCACACCGCTGGACATACCCGCGGGACCGACAGAGTATCCGCGCGAGGCCGCGCGCCACCACGCCGGTGTGCCCGAAGCGTCGAATCGAACGCTATGGCAAACCATCGCGAACCACAGTCGCAAAGCTTACGGCAGGCGCGTGGGCCTCTCGTCGTCGAGTGTGGCCGCATATCTCATAAGCGCTGTCGCCGTACTATGGTTTATCGGCTCGATTATTTCCGGCATGTCGAACCGCGCAACCATGCGGGACGTTGCATCGACGTTGAGCAAGGTTTCTTCGCCGCACGACCAGACGCAGGCCTTGCTCGCCCTGGATGCTCTTGACAAGCAACTCGACACGCTTGAAATACACCGCCAGCTGGGCGCTCCGTGGCTCGCTCGTTTCGGTCTGAACCGTGACGCCGCTCTTTATGAAGCGCTTTCCCCGGTTTATCAAAGCGTCGCCTCGCGCGTACTGATCGATCCGATCAAGGCAAGACTCGAATCTCGCCTTCAGCAACTCGCTTCCCTGTCCGATGCCGAAATCGCCAGCGGTGGCAACACACAGGTCCAGGCCGCGTACGACACGCTCAAGGCGTATTTAATGCTCGCCCATCCCGAGCATGCCGACGCGTCGTTTATCGCCACACAGTTGCTGACGACGAATGCGCCAGCGCGTCCGCAGACTGCGTCAGTGACGGCGGGCACTTGGGAAGACTTGCGCCAACAGGCCGTCTGGTTTTACGCGAGGCACCTTAAGCGCGGATCGGCGTCAGCCATCGCGCCTGACATCACGCTTGTCGCGGCGACGCGGCAGACGATCATCGGCGTGCGCGGCATCCAGAATTCGACAGACGCGATCTATCAGCAGATCATCGACGAGACGAAACCGAAATATCCGCCGATGACGTTGGCAACCTTGCTCGGCGATCACCCAAGCCGAGGCTTGTTCAACACGAGCGCGACTGTTCCGGGCGTTTTTACGCGTGCCGCGTGGGACGAACGCATCCCAAAGGCGATCGATGAGGCGAGCGAACAGCGCGCGGTGACGGGCGACTGGGTGCTGTCTGACGCGAAACTTGATAACACCGCGCCGTCAACGCTCAAAACCGAACTCCGTCAACGTTACTTCGATGACTACGCGCGCGCGTGGCAGCAGTTTTTGAACAGCATTCGCTGGCAAAACGCTTCGTCGTTATCTGGCACGGTCGATCAATTGACGCTGCTCGGCGACCCGCAACGCTCGCCGCTGGTCGCACTGATGAACGCTCTCGTTTTTCAGGCAAGTGCGGACGCATCGACGCAATCAATATCGGACGCTCTGATTTCGAAGGCGCAACATCTTGTAGGCAAGGACGAAAAGGACCCGTCCAAGCAGATGCAGCCATCAATTTTGCCGCTGGCAAGCGCGTTCGGTCCTATTCTGCGTCTGACTGGCAGCGAGCTCGCAAGCAACGCACCCGCCAACACCAGAACCACGCTGCAACTCGTGAGCGATCTGAGCTTGGCTCGCTATCTTGAGCGTGTCACCGCAGTGCGTCTGAAGACGCAACAAATGATGGCCAGTCCCGACCCCGACGGCATGTCGCGCGTCGCCGCTCAAGCCGTGCTACAGGGTAGAACGTCCGATATCGCCGATAGTCGCGATTATGCGAGCCGTCTCTCTGCGAGCTTGGGCGAACAATGGTCGGGTTTCGGCCGGCTTTTCGAAGCCCCGCTTGACCAGACGTGGCAAGTGGTCGTGCAACCGGCATCGTCCAGTCTGAACGAAGTCTGGCGCACATCCATCCTTGCTGACTGGAATCACAGCTTCGGCGGCCGCTATCCGTTTGCGGACTCCGACAACGATGCATCGCTGCCCGATATGGCGCACTTCATGCGCATGGACAACGGCGTGATAGCGCAGTTCGTCACGACGCAGCTTGCGGGCGTGATCGAACGTCAGGGCGACCACTGGGTCGCCACGCAAGGCGTGAATCAAGGCACGCTCATGCTTGATCCGGCGTTTCTCGTCGCGCTCAACAAGCTCTCGCGCGTAGCAAGGGTCGTGTTTCCCTCTGGCGATGCGCGGGCGCGGTATGAACTACGCGGCGTGCCGACGCCGGGCATCACTGATTTGACGCTGGTGACATCGGGTCAACAGTTGCACTACTTCAATCAGATGGAGCAATGGGAGCCGTTCGAATGGCCGGGGCAAGCCCTGGACAACACCGCACAACTTCAATGGCAAACGGAGGCGGGCGGTTTGCGCTCGACCATGTACGCACAAGGGCGTTTCGCGCTGATTCGTCTGCTCGAACGTGCGAAGGTCTCGCAACAAGATAACGCGCGTTATCTGCTCTCGTGGACGCCGGATCAGAGTCTTACGCCGCCGCTGTCGGTTCAACTTCGCGCGGAGACGGGCGCTGGACCGCTGGATGTGCTTGTGCTACGGCACTTCGCCCTGCCTGAGCGCATCTTCATGTCAGGCGCGGCGAAGCAAGCATCTGTATCGCCGGGGCGGACGCCACCACCGTTGCCGCCCGGCGCGCTTGCCGCCGCGCAGAAGATCGGCGTCGCGTTGCCGGACAAAGAATGACGACTTCGCTGGGGTCAGGTCACGAAGCGTAAGAAGACTTCAGCATGCATGGATCACACGGCGATCACGACTTCGGCGCGTTACCCGCTGCCTCTTGCTTACGCATCGGCATGCCGTCGATGGTCGTGAACAATTCGCGCGATGCAATCGGCTCGCGCGATTCGAGCTTCACGCCGCCGTCCTTGCCAACGAGCACCGCGCGAAACGCGCCGGGTTTGACGCCGTATCGTCGACGCAATGCATCGGCGGAATCGCTTGCGCCTTGCACGTCGTTGCCGATTACTTCGATCACTTGCAGGTCGCGTTGCGTGTAGCCATCGCTCGCATCCTGAACCGATGCGCGTTGCTTCGCGAGTGCGGCGGAACTGACGTCATCGGCGAAAACGACGAGCAGACGCTTATGCCATGTGTACTGTTCGATGGAAGATATTGCAGCGCTTCCGGCTGCTTGCGAGGTATTGGTCACGCCCAAGAGCAGGCTTGCAGCTACGGTTGCGGGAATGAGATAGCGGTTCATTGGCGGCTTCCTGTGCGGTTTATTTTTGTGCACGCAGGAAGCGCGCCAACGACGTTACAGCCTTTCAAGCGTGCGCAAGCACTTGGCCAGAAATCTACTTAACCGCGAGCTTGTCCTGCGTCTTCGTTTCAAAGTCGCCAGCATCATGCCGCTCATGCAACTGGCTCGAAAGCTCGCCGAAGGTCCGGTTTACCATGCGGCCGCGTTGCACGGCGGGACGCGCACCGATCGCATCGGCCCAACGTCGCACATGCTCGTATTCATGCACGGCGAGAAACTCGGCGGCACTGTAAATCCAGCCATTCACGAGACCGCCGTACCACGGAAAGATGGCGATATCGGCGATGGTGTATTCGTCGCCCGCAATGTACCGGCTCTGCGCAAGCCTCCGGTCGAGCACGTCGAGCTGACGCTTCACTTCCATGGCGAAGCGGTTGATCGGATACTCCATCTTGCTCGGCGCATAAGCATAGAAGTGACCGAAGCCGCCGCCAAGATACGGCGCGCTGCCCATCTGCCAGAAAAGCCACGAGAGACACTCGGCGCGTTCCGCCGCGCTGGTCGGCACGAATGCGCCAAACTTGTCCGCGAGATACAGGAGGATGGCGCCGGATTCGAACACGCGCACGGGCTTGGGGCCGCTGTGGTCGATCAGCGCGGGTATCTTCGAATTGGGATTGGCTTGGACGAAGCCGCTGCCGAACTGGTCGCCGTCGCCGATCTTGATGAGCCAGGCATCGTATTCCGCGCCACTGTGACCCGCGGCGAGCAGTTCCTCCAGCATCGCCGTGACCTTGACGCCGTTGGGCGTGGCAAGCGAATAAAGCTGCAGCGGATGCTTGCCGACCGGTAGATCCTTTTCATGCGTCGGCCCCGCGATTGGACGGTTGATGCTTGCAAACTGCCCGCCGCTTTCCTTGTCCCAGGTCCAGACCTTGGGCGGTACGTATTCGGGTGAATCGCTCATGCTGCAGCCTCCTTCGCGTCAGGTTTTCAATGTCGCCCGAGGTTAGCAGGTCGGGTAAAAACCTGCTCGACACGAAGGAGGCTCGGCCGTTCAAGCGTGCAAGAAGCGGTGCGCCTGCAGCGCTTTCCAGTACGTGATGAAGCGTCCCGCGAACATCCCGGCGACGACGCCGGACACGAGTGCGTCGATGGATGCATAGGTTCCGAGGAGCGCCGCATCCGTCACCGTTGCCATCTCGAATCCGAGCCAGAACTTGGCGGCGAAGATGGCGAGGATCAGCAAGAGCGGCACGACCGAACCCGGCAGCGTGACGGTGCGCGCCACCATATCGACGGAAAAGCGCGTGCGCGTCGCGTTGAACACGCCCGCCGCGATGCCCGCAAAAATCCCGACGATCCATGCGCTCACCGCAAAGAGGCTCGCGTGCGGATTGTGAGCCAAATGCACGAGGCCGAAGCCCGCGAAGATCAGCGGGATGATCGCCAGCTTGGACAGCGGCGTGGTACCGCCTTTCATTGCCTTCACGCCGCGCGAAACCAGATAAGCCAGCAGCAGCCAGACCCAGACCGGCGTGCCATGAACGATCATTTGCAGTGTCATTTTCGTTTCTCCTTCAGTCGGATGATTCGTTGTCGAGCAGATGAAGGCATCGTAAAGCGGCTGAATTAGAGAAGAATGAGAGCGCGCGAGCGTTCGCGGCGCGGTCGTTTAACATGGTCGCCATCGCTCGAACGCGTCAAGGAGACCGCCATGAAGAAGCTCATCAACAATCCCGCCGATGTCGTGCGCGAGATGCTCGAAGGCGTCGCGCGGCAGTCGCCGCACTTAGCCATCCTCGGCAATGAAAACGTGATCGTGCAGCGCGCGCAGCACGAGGCGAAGGACCGGCAGGTCGCCGTCATCTCGGGCGGCGGCAGCGGTCACGAACCCGCGCACGGCGGCTATGTCGGTGCGGGCATGCTGAGCGCGGCGGTATGCGGTGAAGTCTTCACCTCGCCGCCCACGGATGCCGTGCTCGCCGCGATCCGCGCTTGTGCCGGTCCGCGCGGCGCGGTGCTGATCGTGAAGAACTACACGGGCGACCGCCTCAACTTCGGTCTCGCGGCGGAACTGGCGCGCGCGGAAGGCATTCCGGTCGAAGTGGTCATCGTGGCCGACGATGTCTCGCTGCGCAAACAGGCCGCGCGCAATCAGCGGCGCGGTATCGCGGGAACCGTGCTCATCCACAAGGTCACGGGCGCGGCCGCCTCGCGCGGATCGTCGCTCGAAGAGGTCGCGGCGATCGCGCGCCATGCGGCGGCCAATCTCGGCACCATGGGCGTCGCGCTCGATGGCTGCACGCTGCCGGGTGTCGAAAAGTCCAGCTTCACGCTCGCCGACGACGAGATCGAACTCGGTCTCGGCATCCACGGAGAAAAGGGCGTGGAGCGCACCGCGCCGCTGCCCGCCAACCAACTGACCGACGTTCTGCTCACGAATATCATCGACGATCTCGCGCTCGAAAGCGGCGAGCGCGTCGCACTGCTCGTGAACGGCCTTGGCGCGACGCCGCAAATGGAACTGGATGTCGTGTTGCGCGCCGCCTTCGACAATCTGTCGCGGCGCGAGATGCACGTCGAGCGCGCATGGTCGGGCACGCTGCTGTCGGCGCTCAATATGCCGGGCTGCTCCGTTTCGCTATTGCGTGTCGATGACGCGACGCTCGGTCTGCTCGATGCCGCGACCGAATCGCGCGCATGGCTGGGCGGCGGCGCGGTCGGACGGGAAATCCGTATCGCCATGGCGGCGGATACCGTCGCGGAGGGGCACGGAATCGCGCGGGAAAGCGACGGCGGCTGGGCGCGGGTCATCGAGCCGGCGCTTCAGTCGGTGGCGCGTGCGCTGATCGACAACGAACCGCGCCTGACCGAACTCGATTCCCTCGCCGGCGACGGCGATCTCGGTGCGAGCATGAAACGCGCGGCGGACGCGATCCTCGGCGTGCCGGGATCGGCGCTCGGCACGCCGGACGGCGCGCTTGCCGCACTCGGGGCGTCCTTGCGCCGGGCGATAGCGGGAAGCTCCGGCCCGTTCTACGCGACGGCGCTCTTGCGCGCGTCGCGCCATCTCGCGGGAGTCGCGCAACCGAAGCCGGCCGATTGGGCCGCCGCGTTCAGGGAAGCGGTGCAGGCCATCAGCGACCTGGGCGGCGCGAAGGCGGGCGACCGCACCATGCTCGACGCGCTGTTCCCCGCATCGGCGACATTCGAAGCGGTATTGAACGAAGGAAAGTCCGCGCGAGACGCCTGGGAAGCGGCTTTATCGGCCGCTGAAGAGGGCGCGCAGGCCACGGCGAGCATGACGCCTCGGGCGGGTCGCGCAAGCTATCTGGGCGAGCGCGCCGTGGGTTCGCCCGATGGCGGCGCGGTCGCGGTGACGTACTGGCTCCGCGCGCTCGCGCCGCATATCGGCGTGCGGTGATCCGCCGCGCGCGGCCGTAACGCGAGGTCCGCGTAACGTAGCAAGCGCCCATCGTTTTGGTTTCCTCATGCCGCCCGAGCCTTGCCCGGCGCGGCTTGCAGGCAATCGGCGGCCCGTGCGCCGCAATTGGCATGGTCTCTGCATTGTCTGGTGTGCACCGCAGCGCTAGCAACCTGAGAGGCTTGGCGCTAATAAAAACCAGACAACGCACGGATAACAAGATGATTGCCGCCACCCTCCCGAGTCTCGACGCCGACCGTACCGCGACCCTTATCGACGAATGCTATGCGCAGCGCCATCCGTTGCAGATTGCGCTTTGCCTGCGCAGCCTTCTGTCGCGCGGCGACTTTCTCACCGTGGAATTCGAAGGCGGGCAGATCGTGACGCAGGTCCTGGACGTCGATTCGCGCAGCGCGCGCTTTGTCTTCGATCTCGGCTGCTCGGATTCCAGCAATGCCGCGCTTGCCCGCGCGGACGCCCTGACGTTGCGCAGCCAGCCATCGGGCATCCAGACGGAATTCACGACCGGGCCGACCGTAAAAGTGCTTTTCGATGGCCGTCCCGCGTTCGAAGCGCCGATGCCCACGCTGCTGTATTACGTGCAGCGGCGGCAGTATTACCGGGTCGAGACGCCGCTCGTTAATCCGTTCGTCGCGCACGGGCGTGACGAAGCCGGCAATGCCTTCCACTTCGACGTAAAGAACCTTTCGCTCGGCGGCGTGGCCTTGCGTGTCTCCGATGACCGCATCGAAACCGCCGAACGTGGCGGAGTCTGGCGAGGCGTCACCCTGCGGATGGGCGCATTCGGCGAAGTGAGCGTCGACCTCGAGATCGCCGCGCCGCGTTACGAACTCATGCAGACCGGCGAGCGCCGCGCGATTCTCGGTTGCCGCTTCATCGACCTGAGCGGCTGCGCTGAACGCGCCTTGCAGCGAACCATTACGCAGCTCGAACTGAAGCATCTCGGGCGCGGCGTCTGAACCCGTGACACACCGATAGCCGACTGTCACCTGACGGCACGCTTGCAAAGTGGCGAGCGTGCTCGTTGTCTCATCGATCATGTAAGCGTTCCCCAAAATCGGGCATGTGATGTGCTGTTCATACGGAGTCAGATGGCAATGCACGCCGCCTTCCGCAACCGATGCACGGCCCACTGCCTAATCTTTTTTGGGGTACTCACTCATGAGCACGACCAGCCTGAGATATCGATCGCGGACGGCGACAGCCCTCTTCGATCTACTCAATCCCATTCCCTACGGACTCTTCGTCGGGACGCTGATTTTCGACATCATCTTCGTCATCACCGCCAACGTTTTTTGGGCGAAGGGCGCCGCGTGGCTCGTCACGACGGGGCTCATCCTCGCGATCATTCCGCGCTTCATCAATCTCGGGCATGTGTGGTTCGGCTCACGCCACGTCGTCACGCGCACCGAGAAGCTCGACTTCTGGCTCAACCTGCTCGGCATCATCGCGGCGGTCGTCAACGCGTTCGTGCATAGCCGCGACGGTTATGGAATCGTGCCGCTCGGCGTGATTCTTTCGGTTATCACCGTGGTGCTGTTGAGCGTTGGACATATCGCGCTTGCCTTCGATAAATTCGGCTTCCAGGAGGCGGCTCGTGACTAAGCAAACCACTTTGACGAGCGTTATCGCGCTCTCTATTGCAGCACTCTTTGCGGGATGCAACGAGCACGCCGAATACGACAGCGCGCATCAGGCTGGCGCGAATCCGCCACTGCCTACCGCCAAGAGCTTCTTTACTCCGCCGATGCAAGTCCCGAAGTTCGCGGGCTGGAAAGACAACGAAACGCCCAAGGTCGCGGACGGACTGAAGATCGAGAAGATCGCGTCTGGCCTCGAGCATCCGCGGCAGGTGTATGCGCTTCCGAATGGCGACATTCTCGTGGCCGAATCGGGCAGCCCGAACGCGGAGCCGGTCACCACGCCGAAGCAGTTGATCGCGGGCATGGTCCAGAGCCGCTCAGGCAAGGAATCGAAGGGCGCGAACCGCATCACGTTGCTCAGAAAGCGTGGCGATGGCAGCGGGGAATGGGAAAAGCACGTGTTCATCGACCATCTGCATTCGCCCTTCGGCATGCAGTTGATAGGCGACACGCTCTATGTCGCCGATACGGACGCGCTGCTCAAGTTCCCCTACAAGACGGGCGAAACGAGCATCTCGGCGGAAGGCGTCGAGCTCGCCGATCTGCCTGATCGCGTGAACCATCACTGGACCAAGGCGCTGCTCGCAAGCCGCGATGGCAAGAAACTTTATGTGGGCGTCGGGTCGAACAGCAACGTTGGCGAGAACGGACTCGACGTGGAGTATCGGCGCGCGAACGTGCTCGAAGTAGATGTCGCGACCGGCGCGAGCCGTATCTTTGCGGCAGGCATTCGCAACCCGACCGGCTTGCAATGGGAACCGAAGACGGGGCAACTCTGGACCGTGGCCAACGAACGCGATGAGATTGGCGCGGACCTCGTGCCGGACTATCTGACTTCGGTAAAGGATGGCGCTTTCTATGGCTGGCCTTATAGCTACTACGGCCAGCATGTCGATACGCGCGTCAAGGAGCAGCGTCCGGATCTCGTCGCAAAGGCTATTCCGCCGGATTACGCAATCGGTTCGCACGTCGCGCCGCTCGGGCTGATGTTCTATACGGGCAGCAATTTGCCGGCGCAGTATCACGGTGGCGTGTTTATCGGCGAGCATGGCAGTTGGGATCGCTCGCCGCTGTCGGGGTATGCGGTGACGTATATCGCGTTCGAGAACGGCAAGCCTGTAGGCACGCCCAAGCCCGTGGTAACAGGCTTCGTTTCCGATGATGAGAAGGAACTGCGCGGCGCGCCTGTCGGCCTGACTCAGGACAAGAACGGCGGACTCGTCTTTGCGGACGATGCCGGCAATACCGTTTGGCGCGTGACGGGCGCGGGCGGTTAGCCTGCGAGCTTGTTGCAGAGACGCCGCATGCCGTTGAAAATCGCTTCGGCAATGTCCATCGGAAAGTCGCGGGGCAGCACGCTCGCGACTTCATCGACGACTTGTTCGGTGCGCGCCGTGACTTCGGCGATCAGCGCTTCGACTTCCGGCGCGGCGAGTCCGACTGTGCGCCCTTGCGCGATCCAGTGACGCGGCAAAATCTCGGCGATGACGTAATGAATGTTCTTGCCATGCACGGCCATGGCGAGTTTCGCGCGCTGCGCGGCAAGCTGATTGCGTCCCCGTCCGATGATCGGATGCGCGGACAGCACGTCATAAAGCGGCGTCGATTCATAACGATTGCCGGGCAGATGCGCGATGCTGAAGTTTTTCGCGTGACCATCGGTGGCGGCGAGCAGCCAGAAAACCAACTGCGCCATGAAGAAGTCGCGCCGGTCGTCGGCCGCGCGCCCCGAGCCCGACAGCACTTCCATGACATGGCCGATTCCCGGTCCGCCATCCGCTTCGTACTTTTGTAGCGCGGGCGTGCCGGTGGCCTGACACATATCCTCTTGCGGGAGCCGCAAAATCCAGCGCTTGTCGCTCGACAGACGGCGATCGAACCGTTCGACGACGAGCACTTTTTGATCTTCGAAGACTTCGATCTCGCACCGCGCGATAGCCAGCCCGAATGCCGCGACGATCTTCGAGCAAAGCCATTCGTTCTCCACCGATGTCCGCATGTCCGCTCGCATGTTGCCGACGAGCCCAAGCGGCAATTTAAAGATGTGCGTGGTCGGCGTGCTGCCCTCGGGCAATAGCCACTGCTTGCCGCGCCGAAGCAGGGCGGTCTTTTCTTGTGCGCCTGCTATCGAGAGACGCAGGTCATCGAGCGGTTCGTGTTGTCCGAGTTGCGGCGTGGCGGTCGTCTCGCGCAGCAGCCGGGCGATCTGCGATTCGCCCATCGCGCGTCCCGTTATGCTTTCGAGATCGACCGGCGTCTCTCCGGGCGGCAGCATTTGAAGGGCGCCGACGCAGTCGCGACCCAACTGCGCGAGCAGCTGAAACGGCGCCGTGCCGCCCGTTCGATAACGCATGGCAATGCGACGGCGGATTGGCTCGCTGTCGGGCAGAAGGTTGTCGAAAAAGTTCGCGACCACTTGCCCGCGATACGGCTGGTTGCCCGGCGTGAACGGCAGCGACAGCGAGAGCGGACGGCCTTGCGGGTCGGCAATCCACTCATCGCGATAGACGAGGCGCTCGCCACCAGTGCTGGATTCCCAGTGGCCGACGGGCAGTCCGTTCATCCAAAGGTCGAGCCGGTTCGGGTCAGTGCGGCGCGCCATGCTTACCAGTTCTCCCGCTTTTTCGCGGTTTTGGCTCGCGCTGACGTTGCCTTCGCCGCGATTTTCTTCGTGATGGGCGGGACTTTGTCCGCTATGACGCCATCCGTCAGCATCATCTCGACGCCCAGCACGCGCAAGACTTTGAACATGCGCTCCATGCTTGCCGCAGCGGGATTGGCTTCCAGTTGCGCATAGGTCTGCTGCGTCACGCCTAATTGCGCGGCCATGCTTGCCTGAGTTAGCCCGGCGGCTTTGCGAAAGCCTTTGAGAATGGGCCGTAATTGGCTGAGCGTCTTTACCGGATAGTCCACGAAGATCCCTACAGTCTTAAGACTGTTAAGCGTTTCTACAGTCTATGACCTGTTAAAGCAAAAAACAAGTTTTAGACTGTAAATAGTAAAAACAGCCTAAAACCTGTTTTTCGAAAAAGTCTGGCCCAATTAAGCATTTTCAGAAGACCTTAGCCCGTGCCGGTTAAAATTCGACGTTTTTCGCCCGCATCGACAGACCACGACACGCCACGACATTCAAGGACCGCCCTTCATGCTTGCCCGCATCACCCGCCTGTTTCCGCTCTGGGCCGTTCTGGTCTCCGTTGCCGCCTACTATTCGCCTTCGTCCGTCACGGGCATTGCGCCGCATGTCACCACGCTCCTGACCATCATCATGCTGTCGATGGGCGTAACGCTCTCCGTCGACGACTTCCGGCGCGTCTTCACGCGCCCCGCGCCGGTAATCGCGGGCATCGTGCTGCATTACCTCGTCATGCCGCTTGCCGCGTGGGTTATTGCAAAGGCGTTGCACATGCCGCCTGATCTGACGGCGGGCATGGTGCTGGTTGGCAGCGTGGCGAGCGGCACGGCGTCCAACGTCATGATTTATCTGGCGCGCGGCGACGTCGCCTTGTCGGTGACCATCAGCGCGCTCTCGACACTCGTCGGCGTGTTCGCGACGCCGCTGCTCACGCGCCTTTATGTCGATGCGTCGATCTCGGTCGATGTCCACGGCATGTTGATGAGCATCCTGCAGATCGTCGCGCTGCCTATCGTGGTCGGACTTATCGTGAATCATCTGTTCGAGAAGTTCGTGCGCAAGATCGAATGGCTGCTGCCGCTCGTGTCGATGGTATCTATTCTGCTCATCATTGCCGCCGTGGTCGGCGGGACGCAGAAGAGTATTGCGTCGGTCGGGCTCGTGGTCGCGTTCGGCGTGGTGATGCATAACGGCATCGGACTCTTGAGCGGCTATTGGGGCGGCCGCTTGCTCGGCTTCGACGAGGCCGTGTGCCGCACGCTCGCTATCGAAGTGGGCATGCAGAATTCGGGGCTCGCGGCTACGCTCGGCAAGCTTTATTTCACGCCGATAGCGGCCTTGCCCGGCGCCCTGTTCTCCGTGTGGCACAACCTCTCGGGCTCGATGCTCGCGGGTTATTGGGCTGGCCGTCCGGCGAAGGGTTCGACACGCGATACGGATCCGGCCGCGGTCGTCGCTGCAAAACGAAACTGACTTGCACGTTGCGTGGTGCGCTTCGAGGCGCGCTAGTTTTTGGCGCCCCGACCTTTCCACGTCGCGATGGCCACACCGAGAACGGCGACGCCCATCGCCCACCAGGCCATTGTCGGCAACACTTCGCCGAGAATGAAGTAGGACATGATTGCCGCGCCGGGCGGCACGAAGAAGAACAGCGCCGCTACTTGCGACACCTTTCCGGCGCGTGTCAATGCGAGCAGCAGCGTGATCGCGATCAGCGAGTTGCCGATCACGAGATAAGCGAGCGTGACGGCGAGCGTCGGGTTCCACTGCACTTCCGTGCGCTCGAAGAAGAATGCCATCGGCGCACAGCACGCGAAGCCCACTGAATATTGAACGAGGTTCGACGTGAGCGGGTCCTGCGCGGTGCCCGCGCGTTTCTCGTACAACATCGCGGCCGTGATGCCGATTAGCGCGCCCACCGCGAGCAATACCGGCCCGAGTGCCGATGCGTGCAGCGTGCCGCGCGACAGGATCACGCCGGCCGAGCCGCCGAGCGCGAGTATCAAGCCCAGCCATTGCCGCACGCCAATACGCTCACCGGTCAGCGATGGCGCAAGCACGCTCACGAGTATCGGCTGCAACGAAACGATCAGCGCAAGCCATGACGTTGCAATGCCCGCTGTCATCGACAGATAGCTGAGGCCGAAGTACATCACCTGCACGAGCAGACCCATGACGACCAGGTAACGCCAGCTTCGCATGTCGCTTGGCCAGAGCGGCCGTCTGAACACGCATACGCCGATGAGCACCGCGATGCTGAGCGCAAAGCGTATCGAGAGAAACGTGAGCGGCGAGGCGTAGTGCAGGCCGGTCTTGGCGACGGGAAAGCCCGCGGACCACAAAAGCAAAAAGACAATCGGACCGCCGATGGCAAGCCAGCGTCCGCCATCTTGTGCTGCTTCCTGCGTGACGCGATGCGCGTTCGGCCCCTGTGCCATGTCTCGCTTCCCTTTAGGTTTTGATCGTCTTGCGACCGGAGCAAACGCGCGTTCGACAAGACGTGGACGGTTTAAAGCCTTCCACGCATGGCTTTGCCGGGAACAACGTCTGCTCTTGCTTACGAGCTAAGGCACTGTTGAAAGCCTTCGCATGACGAGCACTTTCTCTCACAAAAATAGCATTAACCGCGTCTTGCACATTCGCGAAAACATTCTCGCGAAGCCACGCGCGGACTGCCTACGGAGCCCACCTATGCGTGACCTCGACCTCGATCATAACGTCCGACCCACCCTTCGAACGCCCGTCCCGAAACTCATGCGTCGTGCCGCATTCGGTGTGGCTGTTTGCTTGTCGTTCTCTCTTGCAGCATGCAACAGCGCACCGGACAAGCCGTCACCCGTGGCGAACGCGGTCGCCAATGCAACCGCGGCCGTGCGCGCGGACGACGACATGAAGACCGTGCTCGACGCTTATGCGGCACTCGATCCGAAGGCCATCGAGAAGGTCGATGTGCCGACGGCGCGCGCTCAACCTACTATCGCCGATGCCGTCAACTCCGTGCTGAAGACGCAGGGTCGCAGCACTTCGCCGCAAGCGTTGGTGCCGGGCGTCACGAGCCGCGACATTACAGTGCAGGGCGCGGCCGGCAGCTTGCCCGCGACGGTGTACAAACCCGCAGGCAATGGCCCGTTTCCCGTCGTGACGTATTTTCATGGGGGCGGCTGGGTAATCGCGGACCGCAAGGTTTATGACGGCGGCGCGCGTGGGCTTGCGAAGGCGGCCAATGCAATCGTCGTATCGGTCGATTACCGGCGTGCGCCCGAGGCGCGCTTTCCCGCCGCGTGGGATGACGCCTTCGCGTCGTACAAGTGGGTGGCAAGCCACGCCGCTTCGCTTGGCGGCGACCCGAAGAAGCTAGCGCTCGCGGGCGAAAGCGCGGGCGGCAATCTCGCGGTCGCGACGGCCATCGCCGCACGCGATGCGAATGCGCCGAAGCCGCTTGCCGTGATCGCCGTGTATCCGGTGGCGCAAACGGGCAGCATGAACACGGAGTCGTATATCGAGAACGCAGTGGCCAAGCCGCTCAACAAGCCGATGATCGCGTGGTTCCTCGACAAGCTCTTGCGCACGCCGGCCGACAAGCAGGACACGCGTCTCGACCTGGTTCACGCCAATCTCGCGGGCTTGCCGCCGGTCACCATCATCAACGCGCGTATCGATCCTTTGCGTGACGATGGCGCGCAGTTGCAGAAGGCGATTGCAGCGGCGAACGGGCCGGTCGATCGTCGCGTCTATGACGGCGTGACGCACGAGTTCTTCGGCACGGCGGCTGTGGTGCAGAAGGCGAAAGATGCGCAGCAGTATGCGGGGACGCGCTTGCAGCAGTCTTTTGGCACAGGTCAGTAAGCGCGGGTGATGTGATTCGCACGCGGGACGGCTTCGATGTTTCCCGCGTGCGCCTCGTGGCTCATGGGTTGAATGTCATTCCTCGCACGGCACGTTGCAAGCCGCGGCAACAGGCCGTGCCTCCGCGCCAATGCCTGCAAGCGTCGCAAGTCCCAGCAACGCCAGCGCACCGCCCACCATGAAGTCCGTCGGAATGCTCGCGCGATCGACGACCGCGCCGCCGACGAACGAACCCATCGCAATCGCCACTTGGATGATGCTCACGAAAAGCGCCGATCCGGCCTCCGGATGCTCGGGCGTCGCGCGCTGAATCCACATGCTGAAGCACAGCGGCAGCGCGCCGAATGCAATACCCCACGCCAGCACAACCGCGCCGACCGCGAGCGACGAATGCCGCAGGATCGGCATTAGCAGCAGCGCGAACATGAGGAGCGACACCATCGTGAGAAGCGTGCCCTTGAGGTTGCGCTGCACGGCGGACGACGCCGCGAAATTCGAGAAGAACCCGATGATGCCGAAGCCGAGCAGAAGCCACGTGACCGTCGCCATGTCGAGGTGTGCATCGCCGAGCAAGAAGGGCGTTACATACGTGTAGGAAGAAAAGTGCGCGCCGAAGACGAGCGCCACCATCAAAAGACTTCTGCGCGGATGCGAGTGCTTGAGAAGCGCCGTGAGATCGCCGAAGCGCAAAGCCGCAGCCGATGGCAACGAAGGCACGAGCAACCACTGCGCGACGAGCGCGACGGCAACGAGCCCTCCCGTCGCCAGAAACGACACGCGCCAAGACGCCACGCTCGCGATGAACGTACCGAGCGGCACGCCAATGACCGTCGCGCACGTCACGCCGGTGAGAATGGCGGCCATTGCGCGTGCACTGTCTTTCGCCTCGACGAGCCTTCCCGCCGCCGATGTCGCGAGCGTCCAGAAACCGCCGAGCGCGGCGCCCAGAAGCGCGCGGCCAAGCAGCATGACAACGAGATTCGGTGCGAACGCCGACAGCAGGTTCGAGCACAAGAGCAACGCGGTGAGCAACAGGAACACATGCCGCCGGTCCATGCGTCCCGCGCCGAGCATCAAAGCGGGTGCGGAAATGGCCGCGACGATGCCGGGAATGGTCACCATCAATCCCGCCACGCCGGGGAGAATGTTCAAGTCGTGCGCGACGTGAGGAAGCAATCCAACGGGTAGAAATTCGGTGGTGACGAACGCGAACGCGCCAATCGTCACGGCGGCGACCGCGAGCCACTGACGCAGCGACGAGTTTTTGTCGTCGGTCAGGGGCGTGGCGCGTTCGAGCGTCGAGTCTTCCATCAGCATGGCGTTTTTCGATCCGGGTAAGGAGTGAGTGCGGGCTTATCTTCGAGCATCTTTGCCGGCAACATAACACTGCCTTTCATCTTCTGCACAAGTGACCCAACCGCGGCTTATGGGGCCGGGTTAGCAATGCCATGCATGTTCTTAGCAGAAGTGCTTGGTTCTATTTTTGGCGGCGCTGCGCTACTTTCGAGGCTTTGGCTTTTATCCGCGTCTCATGCCCAGCAACTCCACTTCTCCGCTTCTTCAAGTGCGTCACCTCGATGTCGACTACGGCGCGCATCGCGCGGTGCGCAAGCTGTCGTTCGACATCGCGGCGGGGCAGGCGGTGGCGCTCGTCGGCGAATCGGGCTGCGGCAAGTCCACTACGGCGATGTCGCTCATGCGCCTTCTGCCGAAGCATGCGAAGACCGGCGGCGCGGCGCTCTTCGATGGCATCGATCTTTTATCGGCGCCGGAACGCAAGCTCGCGGACCTGCGTGGCCGCCGCATGTCGATGATCTTTCAGGAGCCGATGACTTCGCTCAATCCCGTGCTGACTATTGGTGCACAAGTCGCCGAGGCGCTGATTCTTCATACATCGATGTCGCGTGCCGCTGCGCGCAAGCGTGCCGTCGAACTGCTCGATCTTGTGCGCATTCCCGAACCCGCGCGTCGGGCGGACGACTATCCGCATCATCTTTCCGGCGGACAACGCCAGCGCGCGATGATCGCCGCAGCCATCGCTTGCGAGCCCGCGCTTCTTATCGCCGATGAACCCACCACCGCGCTCGATGTCACCGTGCAGGCCGGCATCCTGCGTCTGCTCGATAACTTGCGGCGCGATCTTTCGATGGCATTGCTGCTCATCACGCACGATCTGGGTATCGTGTCCGACTGGGCGGATCGCGTAGTCGTGATGCATGGCGGTGAGGCGCTCGAACAGGGTTCGGCGCGCGACGTGCTCGATCATCCGCGTCATGCCTATTCACGTGGATTGCGCGGCGCGGCGCTGCATCTCTCGGGCGACAAGCATTATCGCGAGGCGCGCTTGCCGGAGATTCGCGCGCTCGCTTCGGCCACGGGCATGACCGATTTCACGCTACATGTGCCGACGCGCGCGGCGCATTCGGCACGGCCCATCGACCACGATGCAAGACCGCTGCTCTCGCTCGACAAGGTCGACACGGCTTACGCGACAGCGCGTGGCACGCGTCATGTGCTGCACGATATTTCCTTCGATATCGCGCGTGGCGAGACGGTGGGTCTGGTCGGCGAATCGGGTTGCGGCAAGTCCACGCTCTCGCGCACCATCATGCGGCTTTTGACGCCGGATGCCGGACGCATCGTGCTCGATGGCGTCGATATCGCGCGGCTGACGCGGCGTGAGCTGGCGCCGCATCGGCACAAGATGCAGATGGTGTTTCAGGACCCTTATGCATCGTTGAATCCGCGCAAGACGGTAGGGCAGATTCTGCATTTCGCGCTCGATGTTCAGGGCACCGTTCCTACCCGCGATCGCGACGCAAGGATCGTGAAGATGCTCGATGCAGTCGGTTTGCCTTCGGGCGCGGCGCGTCGTTATGCGCACGAGTTTTCGGGCGGGCAGCGGCAACGCATTGGCATTGCGCGGGCGTTGATACTCGAACCGGCGCTTCTGATCTGCGACGAGCCGGTATCCGCGCTCGATGTTTCCATTCAGGCGCAGATACTGAATTTGCTCAGCGATCTGAAGGATGAATTCGGTCTGTCGATGCTCTTCATCTCGCACGATCTCGCTGTCGTTCGCTACATGGCGGATCGCGTGCTGGTGATGAAAGATGGACGCATCGTCGAAAGCGGCGGGCACGACGAGATCTGGGACGCGCCCAGGCACGCTTACACGCGCACGCTCATTGCATCGGTGGCGGGGCAGCGGCAGCGTGCGGGCAGCGATTCCATCGCCGCATAAACAGTTGAGCGCTCAACGCTCCGCATGCAAGCCGAACAAGGAAGCAAGACCATCGCCAAGCAGATTGAGCGCAAGCACCGTGACGACGATAGCAAGACCCGGCAAGGTCGCGATATACCAGTCCGTGCGCAGCACTTCGCGGCCCGCGCCGACCATGTTGCCCCAGCTCGCCACGTTTGGGTCGCCAAGCCCGAGAAACGCCAGCGCGGACTCCGTGAGAATGGCGGTGGCAACCAGCAATGTCGATGACACGAGCACGGGCGTCATCGTATTGGGCAAGACATCCGACACGATGATGCGCAGGTCGCTCGCCCCAAGCGCGATGCTTGCCTGCACCATCTCGCCGTGCCGCAGCTTTTGCGTTTCCGCGCGCACCAGCCGCGCGAGGTTCGGCCACGAAGTCACGCCGATAGCGAGCGCAATCGTCATCACCGAAGGCTGCACGATGGCGACGATGGCGAGCGCGAACAGAAACGGCGGCACCGTCTGAAAGAACACGGTGACGCGATTGATTTCACGATCGAGCCAGCCGCCGAAGTATCCGGCAAAAAGGCCCGCCACCACGCCGATGACGACGCTGATGAACGTCGAAGCCGCGGCGATCACGAGCGAGGCGCGTGCGCCATACAACAATCCCGAGAGGATATCGCGGCCCAGCATGTCGGTGCCGAGCGGAAACGCCGCATCTTGCCCCGGACGCAGAAATGGTTCGGCGACGAGTTCTAGTGGATCTCCGGGACGCAGCCACTGCGCACAGAGCGCGACCGCGATGATCGCCGCGAGCAGCACGCCGCCGATCAACGCGGAAGGCGCGCGCAGAAAGCGCAGAGCGGCATGCCAGCGGCGAGGCTTTTGCAGCGCGGAGAGTTGGGACATGGTGCGGTTCTCAGGAGATGCGCGGGTCGAGCCAGCGGTTGATGGCGTCGGTGGCCCAGTTGACGAGGACGACGAGAATCGAGCTGCACAGCAGCACGCCGAGCAGCACGTTGAGATCGCGCCGCACGAGCGCATCGAAAGCGAGCCGCCCGAGCCCCGGCCACGAGAACACCGTTTCGACCACCACCGCGCCGCCGATCACCGAGCCGATCTGCATGCCGAGCATCGTCACGAACGGAATGAGCGCATTGCGCAGCACGTGCACGCGAAAGAGCCGCAACGGCCGCACGCCGCGCGCAATAGCGGTGCGCACATAATCTTCGCGACGTACTTCGATGACGGTCGCGCGAATCAAACGCGCATACGTGGCGACGTAGAAAAGCGCGAGCGTGACAGCGGGAAGAATAAGATGATGTGCGACATCCAGCACATGCGCCCAGCCTGTGAGCCCGGAGGAAATGGTCTGCATGCCCCCGACCGGCAGCCAGTCGAGCCACACCGAAAACACGACCACCAGCATGAGCCCGGTCCAGAAAAGCGGCGTGGCGAAACAAAGCAGCGAAAGCGTGGAGATGACGACATCGACGAAACGTCCCGCGTACCATGCAGCGAGCGCGCCGAGCAGCAGTCCGACGATGGCCGCGATCAGCACCGCGCTGCCCATCAGCAAAAGCGTGGCGGGCACGCGGTTCCAGATGAGCTGCGCGACGGGCATGCCTTCGCGGAACGAGTAGCCGAGATCGAAGCGCGCGAGATGTCCGAGGTACTTTGCAAACTGCACCCAGAGCGGTTGATCGAGCCCGAACTGCTGACGCAACGCGGCGACGTATTGCGCCGACGCGCCGCCGGATTCGCCCGCGATGACCTGCACGGCATCGCCGGGGGCGAGCCGAAGCAGGAAGAAGTTGACGACCGCAATGCCGAGCACGACGCCCACGAGTTGCCCGAGCCGACTCAACGCGATGGAGAGCCATCGCGCGGTGCGCTTTGTATCGGTCGCGATGAGCTCACTCATGCTTCGAAGGGTCGGTGTACCACACGTTCTTGAACGAGCCATAGACCTGATCGACGCCGCTTACCGTATCGTTGAGGTCGGCCGATTGCACCGTGAAGAAGTGCAGTTCGAGCAGCGGCAGCGACGGCAGATCGGTCTGCACCTGACGCTGGAACGCTTTGAAAAGCGTTACGCGTTCGGCTTGATCGCCGGAGGCTTGCGCATCGCGAATCAGTTGATCGACCTTGGCGTTGCGATACCCCGAGCCATTCGTGAACGGAATGTTCTTGCCGATACTGTCCGACTGATACTCGCGCGTCACGCCCACTTGCGGGTCCGAGAAGCCTGCGTACCACTGGATCGTCACGTCGAAATCGCGGTCGCCGTAAATGCGGCGCGTGTAGGTCGGCGTGTCCTGATTGCGGATATCCGCGTCGATACCGATTTTCTTGAACGCTTGCTTGATGAACTCCGCGCTGCGAAGAAACTCGTCACCGTACGGCAGATAATCGATAGTCAGCTTGAAGCGCGTACCGTTGGGGCCTGCCTTGTAACCGGCCGTATCGAGCAACGCGTTGGCCTTCGCAATGTCGTAGGGATACTGCGGCACGTCGGGCTCGAAGAACTCCTTGAGTGTCGATACGACAGGGCTCACCGCTGGTTTGCCGAAGCCTGACCACACCACGCGGTTATATGCATTGCGATCGATGGCCAGATAAAGCGCCTGCCGCACGCGCGCATCCTTCAGCTGAGGACGATCGTTGTTGATGTCGAGAAAGAGCCACGGCGAGAGCCATTCATAACCCTTCGTTTCCACCTTGAGGTTCGGCAGTTTCGCGAGACGTTGCGCGTCGCGAGCGGGTACGGGGCTCAGCGGCGCGTATTGCACTTCGCCCTTTTCGAGCGCGGCGGTGCGCGCGCCGCCATCGGGAATCACACGATAGATCACCTTGTCGAGATACGGCTTGCCCTTGTCCCAGTAGTCCGGATTGCGTTCGAGCAGAATGTAGTCGCCTTTCACCCATTTGCGGAAAATGAACGGACCCGTGCCCACTGGCTTGTTGTTGTACGGATTGTTGAGGACGTCCGTGCCTTCATACAGATGCTTCGGCAACACTTGCGCGCCGTTGCTGTTGAGCGAACTCAGCACGGCAAGCGATGGCTTCGAAAAATGGATGATGACGGTGTAATCGTCCGGCGTATCCACGCGGTCCGCGTTGGCGAACAGAGCCTGATTGCGCGGATGATATTTCTTCCACACGTTTTCGAGCGTCCACTTCACGTCGGCGGAAGTGAAGGGTTTGCCGTCGTGCCACTTCACGCCCTGACGCAGATTCAACGTGAGCGTCTTGCCGTCGGTCGAAAGCGCCCACTTGACCGCGAGTCCCGGCTTGAGATGAAAGTCGTTGTCGTATTCGATGAGGCCGTCGAAGACATTGGTGCTGAAGGTTCCCGTCGGCGACGACGTGCTCAGTGCTGCCGTCAGAATGACAGGCTCGGGCTGCGAGATGACGGTGAGCGTGCCGCCGCGTTTGGGCGTCTCTGCGTGAGCCAGGCTCGATCCCGCGATGAGCGCCACGAATGCGAGCGGGCGCGCCCAACGCTGCCAGAGCCTGAGTGTTGTGCTGGTCGACACGTGCGATTCCTCTTGTTGTGATGTTGCGCGATATTTGCGTAGTGTTGATTCGATGTTGCGGTAGATGGCCGCTGCAAGACAGGGCGAGCACCTTGCGGGATCGCGAACGATAGCAACGACTCGCCACGTGAGGAACCAATAAAAAGTGCTGTGCATATGACGTGGCATGCTTCGCATCGGTGCGGTGGATGAGCGCTGCGTGGCCACGAAGAATGGTGTACGTTTCGTGTCTCGCCTGGCTTTCATATCGAACGGATCGCACATGACTCATCAAGCCGATGTCCGCGCGCTCGCCGCGCTCGAATCACGTAACGCGCATGCTGGGGCGTTTCGCCGTCTCTCGCAGGCGCATTGGAGCGACGGTCGTCTGTCGAGCCGCGACAAACATTTGGTCGCTGTGGCGGTGGGACAGGTGACGCGCTGCGAGTACTGTATCGAGCATCACGCGGAGATCGCGAAGCGCCTGGGTGCGTCGCTCGATGAGTTGCTTGCCGCTTCGTATATCGCTGCGGCGCTAGAGACTTTCGGGCGCGGGGAAGTAAAGATCGATGCCGCCTTCACGTTCGAACAACGCGAGTCGGTGATCAACGGCACGGCTATCGGCGCGGGCCGCGATACGTTCGCAAGCACCGTCTTTCGCGACGATACCTTGCCGCGTGAATTGCGCCTCGTGACCGCCGCCGCTGTCGCGCAAGCGCAAAATCACGAGCCGTTGCGGCGGTCGCTGCACGCGCTTGCCATCGAAGCAGGCGTCACATCCGAGGCGCTCGAAGAAGCCTACGCGGTCGCGATCATTCTGCGTGCGGGCGCGGTCTACGCGCATACCTTGCCTATCGCGAGATTGTTCGAAGCGAAGTGATGCAAGCCGGCTCCATTCATCGTGGCCCGGCTTTTCTTTATCTCGAAATAGCTACTAACGGTCTTTCGCCAACACGTCAGTGAATCGCGCAAAGCCGTGCGAATAGAAAAGCAACGCGCTTGGTTCGGAGAGCCTGCAAGTCAGGCGCGATACTCTATGGTTTTTGCGCTCAACGTGACCGAGATGACACCGACTTCGCCTGGCAACGGCTTGGCTTCGGCCAGCAGGTTTATCGTCGTGACCGTGCTCGTGGGTGTGGGCGCGGGCATCGGCGGCATGTTGCTCGCGTTGTTGCTGCACGCCATCCAGCACATCGCGTTCGGCTATAGCCTCGATGCGGTCATCAGCCGGGAGAGCTTTCTCGAAGGCGTGACGGCCGCGCCACCCGAGCGCCGGCTCGTCGTGCTTACGTTGTGCGGTCTCGTGGCGGGAATCGGCTGGTGGTGCGTGTATCGCTTCGGCAAGCCGCTCGTGAGTATCCGCAAGGCCGTCAAATCGGACGATCCGCGTATGCCGGTGATCAGCACGCTCGCGCATACGGTGTTGCAGATCGTCACGGTAGCCATGGGTTCGCCGCTCGGCCGTGAAGTCGCGCCGCGCGAGATCGGTTCGCTATGGGCGGGATGGCTCGCGCATTACGCGGGACTCACGCCCGCGCAGTCGCGCATCATGGTGGCGTGCGGCGCGGGTGCGGGGCTCGCGGCGGTCTATAACGTGCCGCTCGGCGGCGCGGTGTTCGTGCTCGAAGTGCTGCTCGGCACCTTCGAATGGTCCATCGTCGCGGCGGCGTTCGCGACCTCGGCAATCGGCGCGCTGGTAGCGTGGGTCGGTCTCGGCGATGAACATCAGTATCGGTTGCCCGCGCTCGCCTTCAATGCGCAGATCGTCGTGTGGGCCGTGGTCACGGGGCCGCTTTTCGGCGTCGCTGCCTGGGTGTTCGTGCGGCTGACATCGGCGGCGCGCAATGCCGCACCGCGCGGCAATGCATTGCCGGTGCTTGCACTCATCAACTTCGCGATGATCGGTGCGCTCGCCATGTATTTCCCGCAACTCGTCGGCAACGGCAAGGGGCCGGCGGGCCTGTCGTTCGACAATCAGATGACGCTCGGGCTCGCCGCCGTGCTGCTCGTGCTCAAGGTGATGGTCGAAGTGAGTACGTTGCGCGCGGGCGCGGAGGGCGGTCTGCTCACGCCGGGGCTCACGAATGGCGCGCTGCTGGCCGTGATTCTCGGTAGCGTGTGGAATGTGCTCTGGCCGGGAACGTCGCTTGGCGCGTTCGCTGTGGTGGGGGCGGCGGCGTTCCTGGGGGCATCGATGCAGATGCCGTTGACGGCCATCGTGCTGATGATCGAATTCACGCGTTTCAGCCAGGACTTTTTGATTCCGGCTGCGCTCGGCATTGCGGGTTCGACGGTGGCGTACCGGGCGGTCGAATCCTACGCGGCCCGCGCGGTCGCACGGCCGGAGCAACCGGCCAATGGCGTCGACGGGATCACGCCTTGATACATCGCGGGCTTCGCGCGGTAGCACCGCACGCCGCCGCCGAAGCCCGCGACGACCTCAATCGTCCAGCAGCGAAGCGTCCCGCACCGCGCCCTTATCCGCCGACATCACGAGCTTGGCGTAAGCCTTGAGCGCGGTCGATACCTTGCGCGGACGCGGCGCGGCCGGCTTCCAGCCTCGGGCGTTCTGCTCTTCGCGGCGGCGCGCGAGCTCGTCATCCGACAGCAGCACGTCGATAGTGCGATTCGGAATGTCGATGCGAATCTTGTCGCCATTGCGCACGAGGCCGATAGCGCCGCCCGCCGCCGCTTCGGGCGAGCAATGACCGATTGACAGCCCCGACGTGCCGCCCGAAAAACGCCCGTCCGTGAGAAGCGCGCACGACTTGCCGAGCCCCTTGGACTTGATGTAGCTCGTCGGATAAAGCATCTCCTGCATGCCGGGTCCGCCCTTCGGACCTTCGTAGCGCACGATCACCACGTCGCCCGCCTTGACCTTGTCGTTCAGAATGTTTTCGACCGCCTCGTCCTGCGATTCGGTGACATGAGCCGTGCCTTCGAACACCAGAATGCTCTCGTCCACGCCAGCCGTTTTCACCACGCAGCCGTCCAGCGCGATATTGCCCGTGAGCACCGCCAGTCCGCCTTCGCGCGAGAACGCGTGTTCATACGAGCGGATGCAACCTTCGGCGCGATCCGTATCGAGACTCGGCCAACGCGTGTTCTGGCTGAACGCCACTTGCGTCGGCACGCCTGCGGGACCGGCCATGTAGAAGGTCTTCACGGCATCGTCGGGATTGCGCTTGATGTCCCACTCGTCGAGCGCGTCCTTGAGCGTGTGCGCGTGGACCGTCGGCACGTCGGTATGCAGCTTACCCGCTCGATCCAGTTCGCCGAGGATAGCCATGATGCCGCCCGCGCGATGCACGTCCTCGATGTGATACTTGTTCGTGTTCGGCGCGACCTTGCACAGTTGCGGCACGACGCGTGAAAGGCGGTCGATGTCCGTCATGGTGAAGTCGATTTCCGCCTCGCGTGCAATGGCCAGCAAGTGCAGGATCGTGTTGGTCGAGCCGCCCATGGCGATGTCGAGCGTCATCGCGTTTTCGAACGCCTTGAAGCCGACCGAGCGTGGCAGCACGCGGTCTTCCTCGTGCTCGTAATACTGCCGCGCCAGACCGACGATACGGCGCCCCGCGCGCTTGAAAAGCTGCTCGCGATCCGCGTGCGTGGCGACCACCGTGCCGTTGCCCGGCAGCGACAGACCGAGCGCTTCGGTCAGGCAGTTCATCGAGTTGGCCGTGAACATGCCCGAGCACGAACCGCACGTCGGGCACGCGGAGCGTTCGACCTCGGCGACATCGGCGTCGGAGTAGGAGGCGTCGGCGGCGATCACCATGGCATCGACCAGATCGAGCTTCTTGAACTCGATTGCCTTGGTCTTCGGATTGGCAAGATGCGTCTTGCCGGCTTCCATCGGTCCGCCGGACACGAAGACAACCGGAATGTTGAGGCGCATGGCGGCCATCAACATGCCCGGCGTGATCTTGTCGCAATTGGAAATGCAGACCATGGCGTCGGCGCAGTGCGCGTTGACCATGTACTCGACCGAATCCGCGATGATCTCGCGGCTCGGCAGCGAATACAGCATGCCGTCGTGACCCATGGCGATGCCGTCATCGACCGCAATGGTGTTGAATTCCTTGGCGACGCCGCCCGCTGCCTCGATCTCGCGCGCGACGAGCTGACCGAGATCTTTCAGGTGGACATGTCCGGGAACGAACTGCGTGAACGAATTGACGACGGCGATGATCGGCTTCGAAAAGTCTTCGTCTTTCATGCCGGTGGCGCGCCACAGCGAGCGCGCTCCCGCCATGTTGCGGCCGGCGGTGGAGGTTTTGGAACGGTATGCGGGCATTGTGATTTCGAGGAGTCGCGGGGAAGAATGCGGGCCAGGGGATGAGCGGCCGGACATGCGCCCGTGCGAACGACCTTTTGAGCTTCGCCGCGGGCAATCCCAATATTATCCCACAGGCCCTGAAACGACCGCTGGATGCGGCTTTGGCGGTTTTATCGCGATACGGGCGGCTGGAGCGGCTGGGGTGGCCGGGGTGGCGTTACCCACATGGCGCTCGGCACGATGAAATACTGCGGCGCATTGCGCGTGGAGAGCGTGCCAGTAACGGCGATAGGGACCCGCACCGGAGGCGGCGGCACGCCAATGAGCTGTATGCGCGGGACCATGAGCCGTCCCAGCGCGTCCTGCGAAAACCGCCTGTCCACGACGCACAGGGGCGGGTCCATTGCGAGCATCCAGGCGGTCCTGACGGAGCCATCGCTCGATTCCACGTCTTCACGCACGGCGGTGCCGAAAAGCGTGATTGCCGTGCCGACCGGATAGCACGCCACGTCGGCCCGGACCGCGCCGGCCCACAACCACAGTGCAACAAACAGGGAGCCGGTCTTCACGGATAAAGTGCGCAACGCGTTGTTCGTTACGCGCGTCGCGGACGCTGCACGCGCGCCATCGGCGTACGTTCGTCCGTCCTTCTCGGCGGCAGCGTATGCGGCTCGCACACAGTGGAGATCGCGTTCTTGTAGATGGCCTGCGAGCCTACCGGCGACTGCACGGCAATGACGTACTGATCGAAAGACTCGATGACGCCGGTGAGTTTTATACCGTTCACGAGAAAAACCCAGACGGTTTTTCGTTCGGCTATCAGGGCATCCAGGAATGCGGATTGAATTTCATATTCGACTTGTGACATAGCGGCCATCCTCGACTTGCGTTATTCGCCTAAAAATTGTTATCACAGGGGCGTATCTGTGTAGTAAAGCATATGTGCCGGCGCTCATTCCGGGTAAGTCATCGGTACTCCGGTAAGGAGCGCCCTGAGGTCGTCGGTATTAAACGGTTTCGCCAGAACGGTTACACCCAGGCGACGCGCCTCGGCGAGATGATCAGCGTAACCTGTCATAAGCACGACCGCTTGCCGGGGCAAATGTTTTCTTATCCATTCGGCCAGGCAAATTCCGTCGCAGCCCGGCATCTGAATGTCGGACAGTACCAGAGTGAATCGGTTTCCCTCCTTTAATACGCGCATGGCCGCGTCTCCGTCCGACTCGTGGCGCGCGTGCCAGCCGAGCACGTCCAGCACCGCGACGAGTCCCGCAGCCACTTCCTCGTTGTCCTCGACCAGCAGCACGGACGTCTCATTGTCGATCAAAGGCACGCTGACCGGTTCCGCTTCGTCTGCTTCGAGCGGCGCGGCGCCCGTCCAGCGTGGAAGGTAGATGAAAACGGTCGTGCCTTTTCCCCATGTCGTCTCCAGTCGCGCCGTGCCTCCGGCTTGCTCGGCCATGGCCAGTACCTGAGCGAGTCCGAGGCCCGTGCCCGCGCCCGCTGCCTTCGTGGTGAAGAGCGGCTCGAAAGCCTGGTGCGCCACTTCGTCGCTCATGCCGGTTCCGGTGTCGCGGCTTTCGATCACCACGTAATCGCCGGGCGGAACGCTGTAGCGCCGGCTGCTGAACGAGGTATTGCGCGCGGTGACGATGAAATGGCCGCCGCCACGCATCGCGTCTTTCGCATTGACGGCAAGATTGACGAGCGCGGACGTGAGCTCGACAGGATCGACCTTGACCATCCAGAGCGCGTCCGGCGCATTGATTTGCACCGTGATCTTGCTGCTCATGGCCGAATGGAGCAGCGGCTCCGCCTGTTCGAGCCAGCGGTTCAGATTGAGCACGCGCTGTTGCAACGGCTGCTTGCGTGCGACGCTCATCAGCCGGCGAGCCAAGACTCGCGCATTGATGGACGCGCGCTCGACCGCGTTCACCTCGTTCCTGACGCCGATATAGTTCTTGCGCCGCACGAGCTCCATGTTGGCCGTGACGACCATCAGCAGGTTGTTGAAGTCGTGTGCCACGCTCGCCACGAGATTACCGAGCGCGCCCATGCGTTGCAGATGCCGCGTCGCGTCTTCGGCGCGCTGGCGCATCGCCAGTTCGCGGCGCCAGTTGAGCCAAGCCGCCTCTTCCGCCTTGAGGCGGCGCAGCGAGAATACGACGAGAAACCACAAGCAGACGCATGGCACGAGCGCGAGTCCGGCCACCAGCATGTCGTCGTGCCACCAGTCGTGTATCACGTCGCTCATCGCATAACTCGCCGAAACATAGACCGGGTAATTCGATGCCTCGCGAAACGCCATCATGCTCTGGCCGCCATCGAGCGGTGAGTCGCCTCGCAGGGAGCCGATGGACACCCTGCGCGCGAACGCGTTGGCGAGCGGCACATGATGCGTCGGCGCATTCGTTAGCTTCGGCGCCGGCAGACGCACGAGGATGCCGCCGTCCTGTCGATACAGACCGAGCGTAAGTCCAGGATTGTCCACGAGAAGCTGGCGATAAAAGTCGAGCAAATAATTACGGTCGAGCGAAACGACCACCGCGCCAATAAAGCGCCCGTCGCTCGCGGTCCGCGCAACGAGTTCGTTCACGATATCAAGGCCTGCCATCCGGCCGCGCACCGGCATCGACACATACAGCGGTGCGTGCGCGGCGCGCGTGGCCAGAAAGTCGTCCCGGTCGCCTATCGATACGGCAGGCGCGGGCATCTGCTTACTTGTCGCGAGTATTTGGCCGGTTCGTCCAACCACGGAAAGCGCCGCCACGTGCGGCAGCTTGGTGACGAGCGCACTCAGCGTGTCGTGCAACTGCACCTGTTGGGTGCGCAGCGTTACCTCGTCGGTCGAGCCGATTGCCTCTCCGACACGTGCAAAAAGTTCGCGATTCAGATCGAGAAGGTTGACGAGCTTGCACTCGGCGATCCACGCAAGACGGTCGAGCGCAATTTGCTTTTCGTGAATGGCGCGATCGTACGTAACGTAGCCGTACAATGCCGCGCACAGCAGGGGAACCGTAACGGAGGTGACGAGCGCGGCCATGAGTCGCCGGCGCGCGGTCTGGAAGTCGGGGGTATGTCTCGAAACTTCGTCGGATGCGTCTTTGGAGGACGTGGCGGCGCCGGTCATTGAAGACCTCCGGACGAGCGCACCCGATTAGCCATGTCGGATGGCGGGCCGATATTGGTACGCATGTCACTGTCCTCGGAATAGGCGAAAACTTCGCATTTCAATGCGGCTTTCGCTCTTTGTCTGACATCCCGAGCCGGTCTCTCAGGTCGGCTCTTGAGCTTCGCCTTTATTTCGCGGCGAGGCTTATTCGTAATCCGTAGCAATCGTCATACCGCGCAAACAGGCACCAGCAGGTCGCATTTGCGCACGCGGCAGTACTTCCTGATAAGAGTAGAGGAACAAGTTGAGCGTTGTCGATCAAAAATTCGTGGCCGGTATCGATGTCGGCGGGACGAAGAAGGGGTTTCATCTGGTCATCGTGAGGGGCCGCGGCATCGAATGCGTTTTGACCAGCACGCATCCGCTCGAATTACACGAGCAGTGCCTGCGCTTCGGCGTCGCTGTCGTCGCCATCGATGCCCCTTGTCGTTGGGGAGCGGAAGGCGTTGGGCGCACGGCCGAGCGGCAACTGGCGCGCGAACGCATCTCCTGTTTTTCGACGCCAACGCTCCAACGCGCAGAATCGAATCCGAGCGGGTTCTTCGACTGGATGATCAACGGCGCGCGTGTGTACGATGCATTCGCGAACACTCATCCCATTCTCGAAACGAATCGATACTCGGGCAAGGCAGTCGCCATCGAGACGTTTCCGCACGCGACGACATGTGCGCTCCTTGGGCGCGAAGTCGCGTCGGCGAAGCTGAAGCGCGTGCAGCGCCGACGCCTTCTCGAAGACCTGGGCTTTGAAACGACGCGGCTGAAATCGATCGACTTCGTGGATGCAGCGCTCTGCGCGGTCACGGCGCAGCGCTTTGTCGAAGGCAACACGCGCGCCTTCGGCGACGAGGCCGGAGGCTTTATCGTCGTGCCGGATAAGACGCTCTAGATGGCCACATCCGTCCAGCGTCCGGCGTTCGCGCTTTGCACCGCCGCCGCGACGAAAGCGAGGCCCTTCACGCCGTCGATGACACCCGGGTAGAGCGTCGCTTCGCCGGAGACATCGCGCCCGGCCAATCGGTTGGCGACGCGCTTCGCGAACTCGGTGTACAGATTCGCAAACGCCTCGAAGTAACCTTCGGGATGCCCTATCGCAATGCGTGTCGATTGCTGCGCGCCTTGGCTCGTGGCGGGCCCGAGTCTGCGCGTGATGATCTGTTCGAAGCCATCCTTGCGCCGATGGATCAACCGGTTCGGCTCTTCCTGATGCCATTCCAGGCCGCCCGCGTCGCCATGAATTCGAAAGCTCAGGCCATGCTCGGAACCCGCGGCCGCATTGGTCACGTAAAACGAGCCACGCGCGCCGTTGCCGTAGTGCGTCAACGCGCCGACATAATCGTCCACCTGGCGGCCGGGAATGGCCGAGCCGAGGTCCGCGCAGATTTTCGTGACGTCGAGTCCCGTGACGAAGCCGCCAAGATGAAACGCGTGCGTGCCGATATCCATGAGGACGAGCGACTCGCCACCGCGTTTGCCCTCGGTGCGCCATCCCGAGGGCAAGTCGTGGTCCGCGAAATAGCCCTGGATGTATTGCAGATGCACTTGCCTGATCTCGCCCAGTTCGCCCGCCGCGACCATGTCGCGCGCTTGTCGCACCATCGGGTAACCGGTATAGCAGTAGGTCACGCAGAATTCGGCGTGTGTCTCGGCGACTTTGCGCGCAATGTCCCGCGCGGCGGCGAGCCCGTGCGCGAGCGGCTTGTCGCAGATGATATGAAATCCGCGATCCAGCGCCTGCATGCAGATGTCGTAGTGCGAGTCGTTGGGCGTCATGACGGCGACCACGTCCATCCGGTCGGGACGTTGAGCTTCGGCTTGCAGCATCTCCTGCCACGAGCCATACGCGCGTTCTGCAACGATGCCAAGCGCAATGCCCGCCTCGCGCGAGCGCACGGCGTCCGAAGTCAGCGCACACGCGACAACCTCGTATTGACCATCGAGCCGCGCCGCGATCCTATGCGTCTCGCCGATTATCGAGCCCGGTCCGCCGCCTACGAGTCCAAGACGGATGCGCCGTCCGATGATGTCGATCGTCATTGTCGAGTCCCGTTGGAAGGTCAAGCGGTGCGCCCGAGCGACGCGTAGTGGGTGAGCGCGTCATCGAACCGTTGCGCGGACCAGGCTTCTTCGATTGCCTGGTTGAACAGATCCTGCTGTGTGGCCGGCGCAAGACCGTTGAGCGGCGGATTGAGATCGAGGTTCGTCGGGAACGCGTAGCCTTCCGCGCAGGAAGCGATGATCGTCCGGGTTTCCGTATTCGTGATGCGTCCTTCGGCACGCATCTCGCGCAGCACGGAATAAAGCGCGGCGCACATGCGGTTGCGGTCGAGCGACTCCATCGCACGTCCATACGCCGACGACACCTGTAGCAGATTCGCCATGCGCTGAACGTCCGTGGTCCGGTTCGAGCCGGCCGCATGAAATAGCGCGGGGCTGAAGAAGATTGCATCGCCCTTTTTCAGCGGCAACTGCACGAAGTTCGCTTCGAAGTAGTCGCGGAAGTCTTGTCGCCGCCACGCGACGTAGCCTTCGGCATAGCGCTGCGAACAGGGCAGCAGCTTGGTGGGACCGCTTTCAACCGGCATGTCGCCATGCGCGACCGCGCCTTGCAAAGTGAGAAACGGCGACATTGCGTGAACGTGCGCGGGAACGCGCTGCGCCTCGTCGACCGTGAGGAAACCGAGGTGGAAGTCGCGATGCGCCTGCTGCGCCGCACCGCCCGGCCGCACGACATTCACTTGCGATGTCATCTGATAACCCGGCCCCAGCCACGCTTCCGATGCAGCCGCGATGACGGGATTGGCGAAGTATCGGGCGAAGACGGCTGGCGCTTTCAGGCAGAGCTTTTCCTGCGCGTTCCAGATGCGGTCGTTCGCTCCGGCCTTGGCGAAGTGGTCCGCCTTGCCGCCGCCCGCAGCGCGTTCCTCGCGAATGATTGCCTCGAAGACTTCGGTAGCTTCGTCGATGGGCGCGGTATCCGCATACGCTTCCCGAAGCACGAAAACACCGGCGCCCTTCGACAGCACGTGCGCCCATTCCGCGAGCAAGGACTGGCGACGCGCGGCATCGCCGAGCACGTTCTCGAGTTCGGGGCACGCATAAACAGGGATGCGCTCGCGCACTTCGGCGCAGTACTCGAGCGCTTCAATGTCATCCGCGGCTTCGACCTGCGCCACGAAGTCGCTCACCGAACAATCCTCTTCCCGATACCAGCCCGACCGCTGCGCCGACGTCATGGTGTCTCCTCAACTCTGGCGACAAGCTTAGTCTTATCGACGCGGGCTGCGTTATCATCGAAACATCAAAAACACATCAAAACGCCGGGACGCGAAGCCATGTCTCACCCGTTTCTGATCAAGGAAATCGCGCTTCAGGCGGGTGTCGGCACCGCCACCGTGGACCGCGCGCTGAACGGGCGGGCGCACGTGCGCGAACATACGCGGCGGCGTATCGAACAGGCGATCAGGGAACTGGAACAGCAGCAATTCCAGTTGGCGACGACGGGCCGCAAGATCGTCGTCGATGTCGTCGTGGAAGCGCCGCGCCGATTCGCCGACGAGATTCGCGAGGCGCTGGAAGCCGAAGTGCCGGGCCTGCATCCCGCCGTGTTCCGTATGCGCTATCTCATGCGCGAAAGCATGGTTGCGTCCGAGGTGGTTCAGGCGCTGCGCGACATCGCGCGCCGGGGCAGTCACGGCGTCTTTCTGAAAGCGCGCGATGTGCCGGAGATTTCGAGCGCGATTGCCGAGCTTCAGTCGTGTGGCATTCCGGTGGTGACGGTTTTCACCGACATCCCGTCGTCCGGCCGAATCACCTACGCGGGCCTCGATAACCGCGCGGCAGGCGCCACGGCGGCGTATCTCATCGGACAGTGGCTGGGTCGGCGGCCGGGCAATGTGCTCGTCACGTTGAGCCACGAACGTTTTCGCGGCGAAGAGGAACGCGAACTGAGCTTCCGGCAGGCACTACGCGCGCGCAACCCGCGGCTCGCCTTGATCGATGCCAGCGGTGGCCACGGTCTCGACGCGGCGACGGAAGAACGCGTGAGGCAGGCTGTCGGCGGTGGCCAAAAAATCGCGGCGGTTTATTCGATCGGCGGCGGCAACGTCGCGATACTCCGAGCGCTCGAAGCATTGGGGCTTCGGCCGAAGTGTTTCGTCGCGCACGATCTGGACCGGGAGAACACGCATCTGCTGCGCGAGGGCGCGATCTCCGCTGTGCTGCACCACGATCTTCGTCAAGACATGCGTTCGGCCTGTCAGCACGTGATGCAGTTTCACAAGCTGCTTCCTGCTTCGGGCGTGGCGCTGTCGTCGTCGGTCGTGGTGGTCACGCCCGAAAACATCCCGGCCTTCGTGGCGTCGCGCTTTTCTGCAAACACGGGCACGCGGCCTAGCGTGTGACCGGGTGAACGCGGTCCTGTCGTGCCGACCTTCTCCTCGATGCCTGACGCGCCTTTTCGCGCGGCGAGTTCGACAGACGCATCATCAGGCGCAGCGCCATCATCGCGCCGACGGTTTCCAGCACGGCGGCTGGCACCCACATGATGAGTCCGCCGAGGCTCTGATCGAGCGCGGGCGGAACGGACGTGAACGCGCGACCGCAAACTTCGAACACTGGGTAGAGATCGCGCGAGCTGAAGGTGATCAACGCACCCGCCAGAATTTGCGGCGTCATGGTGATGACGGGCGACAGCACGCGCAAGCCAGGCCGCGCGCGGCTCGGCGGGCTCGGGCGATGATCGAGGATCATCCACCAGTACATGAGTCCGCTGATCGCGACGGACCAGTTCATGAAGCGATAAATGCGCCAGTCGAGCATCGACACGAATTGGATTGAAGGCAGCAGCCACACGAGCACCGACACGATGAACGCCATGCCGATGACCGTAGGATTCAGCAGTACCGCTCCGAGCAGACGCGCGCCGCGACTGCGTTGCCAGTTCCGTAGCAGGGGCCGCCAGGCGAACGGCAGGCCCGCACGCAGCGCGGCGCCCGGATACGAAGCCATGAGAACGAGCGGCGCCAGATGATGCAGCACGAGATGCTGCAAACGATGCACGAAGAACTGATGCTCGGCGTAGTAGTCCACTTTCGTGTGCAGCGCGACGTAGAAGAGGACGATTCCGGTCCAGAACGCGATGCGCCGCGCCACGCTCATGCGCGCCTTTCGCGCGCCGCGCGCAAACAGCCCGGCCACGACGATAAACACGGCAACCAGCGCGTACGACGGCTCCCACGGTTCGAGCAAACTGATGAGCGACATAAGAAGACAGGCGAGAGTGCGAGTGTGCAATGGCGTGCATGGTATCAACCGCGCCTTGAATTCTGCTGACCGCCGCCGCGTATTCGACGCGAACGCGCCGTATGACATCGATTGCATGCGACGGTAAGTCGCGCCACGCGCCGGCCGAATCCCGCGCGAAAACCCATATCCGCTTAAACTCGTCGGTTGCCGCGACGCACGCCTTCACGTTGCCGACAAAACGGTATTATCGTCGGCGGATCGCTTGCATTCGGCACGCAGAGTTTCTTTTGAAAGCCTTTAGCCTTTAGTCGATGACAGACGAATCTTCCTCGCATCAGGACGTTGCGGCGCTTCAGGCCGAAATCGAGTCCTTGCGTGCGCAACTGAATTCACGCGACGACGCGCACGAACAAGTGCTGTGGCAACTCAGTCGCGATCTATTGGCCGTCGCCGACGAACAAGGCTCGCTCGCGAACGTCAATCCCGCGTGGACGCGCAATCTCGGCTGGTCGCTCGACGAAATCATCGGCCAGAATCTCGGCGAGTTCGTGCATGAGGAAGACCGCGAGGAAACGCTGCACGCACTGCAAAAGCTCGATCGCGACGGTTCCACCGCTGAATTCAAAAGTCGCATGCGCACGGCTTCGGGCAGTTATCGTCTGCTGGACGGTCGAGTGGATCGCATGCGCGGACGCATTTTCATCGTGGCGCGCGACATCACGGAACTGCGCGATCGCGAGATCGCACTGAACGATTCTCGAGACTTCGCGCGGCTTGCGCTGTCGGCGGTCAGCGGCGTGGGCGCGTGGACGTATGAGGTCGCAAGCGACTGCTTCTTCTGCGATGCAGCCGTGTCGGAGCTCTACGGCATCGACGCCAAGGAAGCCGCGCGCGGCATCAGGCGCGAGGGATTTCTCGCGAATGTCCATCCGGACGACCGCGCCGCGTTGCAGTCCACGATGTCGGGCGGCCTCGTGCGCAGCGGCGATCTCGAACTCGAGTACCGCATTCGTCATCCCGACGGTTCTACCCGTTGGGTCTTGTCGCGCGGCAATACGCATTTCAACGACGCAGGCGTGCCGGTGCGGCGCACGGGCGTCGGCATCGACATGACTTCGCAGCGGGACCTCGAACAGCAGCTGCGCCAGAGTCAGAAAATGGAAGCGGTCGGGCATCTGACCGGCGGCATCGCGCACGACTTCAACAACATGCTGCAAGGCGTGATCGGACCGCTCGAACTCATCCGGCATCTCGTCACGAAGGGCAATACCGCTGGCCTCGATCGCTTCATCGAGATGGCGATCTCTTCGGCCAAGCGCGCGGCGGGGCTCACGCATCGTCTGCTGGCGTTTTCGCGCAGGCAGCCGCTCGCGCCGAAGTCGGTGGATATTCGCGAGCTCGTCGTATCGCTCGAAGACCTGATTCAGCAGATGGCGAAGGAGACCATCGCGCTTTCCGTCGTCGCGGATGCCGAGCCGTGCTTCGTGCTCTGCGATACGAACCAGCTCGAAAGCGCCTTGCTCAATCTCGCGATCAACGCGTGCGACGCCATGCCCGACGGCGGGTCGTTGTCCATCGAGACATCGCGCAAGACGATCAGCGAGAAAGAGGCACGCATGCACAAGGATGCGCGCCCTGGACAGTACGTTTGCATCGCGGTCAAGGACACCGGCTCCGGCATGCCGCAATACGTCGTCAATCAGGCGTTCGAGCCGTTCTTTACGACCAAGCCGCTAGGGCAGGGCACGGGCCTCGGATTGTCGATGGTCTATGGCTTCGTCGGCCAGTCCGGCGGCTTCGTGACCATCGATAGCAGCGTCGGCGTCGGCACCGTGGTGCGACTGTTTCTTCCTGAAGAGATGGAACAGGCGGACGCGGCACCGGACGCGTCGGTCCACCGCAAGGAAATCGGCACGGGCGCGGGCGAAACCATCCTCATCGTCGATGACGACGAAACCGTTCGCCAGGTGCTCCAGGAATTATTCGAGCGCCTGGGCTACAAGACGATGACCGCGCACGACGGTCCCTCGGGGCTCGCTGTCTTGCAGAGCAAGACGCCGGTCGACTTGCTGATTACGGACGTGGGCCTGCCTGGCCTAAACGGCAGACAGATGGCCGATGCCGCCCGTATGCATCATCCCGCGCTGCCGGTGTTGTTCATCACGGGCTATGCGCAAGCGGCGACCGCGAACAACTCGCTGGATACAGGCATGCAGATGCTCACCAAGCCGTTTTCGACGGAGGCGCTGCTTGATCGCGTACGCGCCATGCTCGGCGCCTGAACTTGCGAGAAGGCGCGCGAATCGGCTAAAAGCCGCCTCGCAACAAGTGCAGCGACGCCAAGCATTGCAACAGCGCACCGCCAGCGAGAAAACACGCGACGACGCTGAGCCGCACGCGCATTCTCCAGTCTCCGACCGATGTGTCACCCATGATTCGGCGCTCCTTTGAGCGGTAAAAGCAATTCCGCGCGACTCCCATTCAAGCGAGCCGCGCGATGAACCTACCCGTGATGCGAAGACTTACACGAAGGCACTGCTCATATTCAGACTGCCGTTGACGCCTGCCGGGAAAAAGCCGCCTTTGTTCACTGCCGCCTTGCTCAGATAAACGATGTTGAGCACATCGTCATACGAGCGGCTGAACGCGATGCCGTTGCTATCGAGCGGGACGATGTTCGAGATTTGCGACGACGCGCCCGCAATACCCTGATCGACATCGCTGGATGAATCGAGCGAATCGCGCGCATCGGAAATGGCTTGCGTCGCGGTCACGAGGCTCGGTGTCTGAATACCCTTCGTATAGAGCACCGTCCGAACGAGACCCGCGTGATAGGCCTCGGCCGCGAGAATGCCCGCTGCCGCTTCCAGATAGGTCTTGTTCGTAATGAGCGGCGACGCGCCCTTATAAGCGGTCACGCCCACGTCCTCGAAAATATAGGCGCCGAGGAGGAAGTTGTTGTCGTTCAGATAAGGGTTGAACGCCGTGCCAGCCGGAGCCAGGCCCGCCGCTTGGGCCGCGAGCGAGAAGGCCCCGTTCGGATCGACACCGCCGACATCGAGCGCGGGCATCGCCACGGCGGATGCGCCTAACGCCGTGCGAAGGAACGCCACGTGCTCCAGTTCATCCTTGGCAATCTCGCGTGCATAAGCGGCGACGACGGGATCGGAGAACTGGACTTGTTGTCCGGCCACGACCTTTCCTGGCGTGCCCACGCCGCTCATGAGATTGGCGGGGAGTCCTGCGCCGGTCGTTGCGTAGGCATAGAACGTTGCTTCGAGATATTCGAGATTCAATGCGAAGTTGAGAATCTCGGCATCGGTTGGGCCGGTTGCGGCATTGGCGTTATCGCCCGAGCCGCCCCCGCAGGCGCCGAGAATCGTGCCGCCGACGAGCCCTAGTCCCAGGCCGCCAGCACTCCGAAAGAACTGGCGCCGCTTTTCACGTCGTTCCACTCGACGGTCGAGCACCGATGTCACCGCAATATCTTCGAGCATGTCAGTCTCCTTTATCTCAGGTAGATGGGCGTACATGTTTTCCGCATGGACGAAGGGGCATGCGCCGCGCTTCTCCAACGGACTGTTTCGATGGTGAGCAGACTCGACCGATATGTCTGGCAGCCACGTCGACGGATACGTTGAAGATCGTGCGAAGAGATTCGCGCTGTAACACATGCTTGCATCTATCCGGTGATTGACGAGTTCTTTACTCGATGCGGGACGAGCATCGGGAAACATGACGGTGCTCGAATAAAGATGTTTTTGCATCCGCAAGACACGCACTTGCGTATAGCGTAAGTGGCGTCAATCGCTCTCTTCAACTTCTTCATCCGACATGCCGTATCTACAGTCTCGCCGCTTATCGCTCAAGCTCGTTTCCTGCTTTGCCGTGTTGTCGGCGCTGACCGCATGCAGTCCCGTCAGGCTCCTGAATGCACTCGTGCCAAGCAATGATTTCGATGTACAACGCGCCGTTCCTTATGGAGAGGGTGACAGGCACGAAGCCGATATCTATGTGCCGCGCGCATCCACGGATAACCCACGCGGCCGGCCGATGGTCGTGTTCTTCTATGGCGGAAGCTGGCAATCGGGAAGCCGTCGTGACTACCTCTTCGTGGGCGAGGCGCTGGCGTCGCGCGGCATCGTCACGGTCATTCCCGATTACCGCTTATATCCGTCCACCCTTTTTCCAGGTTTCGTCGAGGACGCGGCTGCCGCCGTTGCATGGGCGAAGGCGCATGCGAAAGACTACGGCGCAGACCCCGAGCGCATCTTCCTGATGGGACACTCGGCGGGCGCGCATATCGTCATGCTGCTCGTCACGGACAAGCACTATCTGGCCGCCGATGGCGTGGATACGAGTTCGCTTGCTGGCGCGATAGGGTTGTCCGGTCCGTATGACTTCCTGCCCTTGAAGGACGATGCGCTCAGGAGCATCTTTCCCGCGAGTCTCAGAGCGGCGAGCCAGCCGATCAATCATGTAAGCGGCCACGAGCCGCCGCTCTTTCTGGGCGTCGGTTTGTCGGATGTAACGGTCGATCCCGGCAACACGTTCCGGTTCGCGGCGCGTGCCAACGAAGCAGGCGACAGCGTCGAGGTGAAGCAGTACGCGGGCATCAATCACGCGATGATCGTCGGGAGCGTGGGGCGACCGGTGCGCGCGCTGTCGCCGCTCATCAAGGTTGCACCGGTGCTCGACGACGTCACCGCGTTCATCGATCAGACGTCACTCAACGCAAGCCGTGCAGCGTCGGCGAAGTGACGCGCGTCATGTCCTTATGATGCGATGCGGCGAAACGCGCGATCGAACATCAGCCGGTCCATCAGCCAGACGGCGAGCATGGTGAGTCCCATCAACGGGAATACGATGCCAAGCAGCGCGAGTCCGGTCTTCCATGCGCGCATGGGCGGCGCCAGTCGCTCACGCGCCGGTGCGCCGAGCGTGCGTTGCGGACGACGCTTCCACCACATGACGAAGCCGGTGACGGCCATTGCCGCGAGGCTGAGCGAAATCGACGCGCATGCAAGTTGATTCCAGAAGCCGAAGTATCGGCCCATGTGCAGCGACGTGCCGTACGAAACCGCCTGCGCAACTGCGCCATAGTCTCGATAGCGGATGTCCTTGAGCACCGCGCCGCTGTATTGATCCACGTAGAGGGTGCGTTCGAGTTTCGGATCAGCGGGGAACCAGGAGACGGTGTAGACGCCCGTTGCCGTCGATGGCACCACGATTTCATAGCCGCTTCCCACGCCAAGCGATGCCGCGATATCCATCACGCGCTGCAACGGCAGGCGTGCGCCTTCCGCTGCGTGCGACTCGGGAACAGCGGCGTTCGTGACGGCCCACGGTGTTTGCGTCAAGGGTAGATCGCTCATCACCATGCCGGGCATGGAATCGCCGTTGCCGGCGTCGTGACGATGTTCGCCGGCATTGTTCGAAGCGGTCGCGACGCTGGCCTTGCCCGGCACGGATGATTGCAGGGGCAAGCCGCCCCAAGCGCCCGCCGGCGTACCGATATTCGCGCTCGTCGCAAGCGCATTGAAGTTTTTGCCCCACGAACCCGACCACGGCAAACCCGTCACCACGAAGAATAGCGCGCCGAACGCAAGCCAAATGCCCATTACCGCATGCACGTTCTTCCACAAGGGCCGGCCTGTAAGCGAGAGCCGCGGCAGCAGCGCATCGCGCGCGGTGGTCTTCGTGCGTGGCCACCATAACGCAACCCCGGTGCCGATCATCACGAGCGTCCAGCATGCGGCGAGTTCCATCAACAGCTCGCCAGCCTTGCCGAGTAACAGTTTGCGATGCACCATGCGATCGAGCTGGATGAACCGGTTCTCGACGCTTAGCGTGCCGAGCACCGCGCCGGTGTACGGATTGAGGTAGACACTTTCCTTTTCGCCGCTCGGCAGCTTGAAGACGAATTCGGCGCTGCGAGAAGGATCGTCGAGAACATGCACTGTCGATATGACCGCGCCATGCGGCACTGCCGCGCGTGCATCGTGCATCAGTTGATCGGGAGGCAAACGTGGCGTGGTTCGCGGTGCAACCACCATTTGTTGTCTGTATAACAACGGCTCGATTTGCGGCTGAAAACAATAGATCGTTCCCGTGATGGCGAGGACGATCAGAAAGGGCATCACGAAGAGCCCCGCGTAAAAGTGCCAGCGCCATAGCGTTCGATAACTGCCCTGGGATGCGCTGGCCGCCTGGGCCGCACTCGAGGCGGCGCTGCTGGTCTTCGCGTGCATTGTGTTTCTCCATGCCACTTTCGGTGGCGTATCGTGGGATCGGGACATCACGATGCGAGTGCGCGCGCATGCCTGCGCGACGTTCGGCATCGATCAAGCGGATATCGGCTTCAGGAGAAAGCGGGCGGGGCGCGCGCATGGCGCGAGGTGCGCGGCTCGATGCGTAACGTGCTGACAAAACGCGTGGCGACGAGTTGCGCGATGGCGCGAGCGGTGACCGCAAAGCTCACCGGCAAGCCCGGAATGAAGGGCACATGCGCAAGCAGGCCGCAATAACCGCATGCTTGTCCATCCGGCATCGTGGTGTGCGAGTGAGACGCGTGGTCCGCGTCGTCGCTCATCGATTGCGTTCGTTCCATCGGGCAGTCCGCGTCCATCGTCATGGCCGGCATGCGCGCGGCGACGACGAGTTGCGAAACCGTAGGCGCGAGCGTTGCCATGAGGATCGCAAGCAATCCAAGCAAGCTGCACCATGTCCGAAAGAAACGGCTCTGCATGTCGCGGTGGGTCAATGAAGATGCCTTAGAAAGCGTAGCGCATGCCCGCGAAAATGCTACGTCCTTCGCCCGGATAGAAGATTGCGTTCGAGGTCGTGCGAGCATCGGCGACCGTGCTGATGTCGCTCACGTAACGCTTGTTCGTCAAGTTGCGCGCATCGACGAAAACCGAGAGACCATTGCGAAAATCCATTCCCGCCTGCACGCCGAGGAGCGTGTAACCGGGCACGCGCAAGGTGTTGGCGTCATCCGCCCATGCGCCCGCCGGAACCCAGTCCACCGATGCCGATATATGAAACCCGTTGGGCCGCGAATAGCCAAGCGCCGCGCGGATCACGTTCACCGGCACGCCTGCGATGCGGTTGGAGCCGTATTGCGGATCGTCCTTGAAACGGAAATCGCTCAGATTCCAGAGCCCGGACAACGTAATCTTGTCGCCCGCGCCGGCATGCGTGATGTCGCGCAGCACATCCACCGATACACCCGCCTCGATGCCTTGCAGCACGGTCTTGTTGGCGTTGAACGTGGAGGCGGGAATGTCGGGATCGGTCGTGTATTGAAGCAGTTGATCGCGCACGAGCGAGCGATATGCGGTCAGGTCCCAACTCACGCGATCGCGCGTGCCGCGCGTGCCGATCTCAAGCGTCCATGCATGTTGCGATGCCAGCGGCGTGAAGCGCGTGGTGTTCGAGAAGGTCTGCGTGAGGTCGGTGAAGTCCGGAACATCCTGGCTGCGCGTGACATCCACGAATGCCTGAATGTCCTTGTTCGGTTGCCACAGCAGGCCGAGCTTCGGATTCACGCCGCTGAAATTTTCGCTCGCCGACTTGTAGTTCGGATCGGCGGCGAGACCGCCATGATCGACATATTTGCGCACGTCGCGCAGCGCCTTGAAGCCGGCCATCACGGCGAAGGTCGGCAGAAAGAAGAGCCGGTCTTCAACATACGCTTCGTAGTTATAGGCGCTTTGTGTCGAGTCGAGCGTTTGCGTGCCGCGCTCGCCCGACACGTTCACGTACTGCCGCGCCTGGGTGTTGCCGCCGAAGAAACGCGCGCCCGCGATCACATCGTTGCGCATGCCGCCCACGTCGATGGTCGCCGTATAACGCGGCGCGAAGCCGTAGGTCCAGCCATCCTGATCGATCACCTGGAAGATCGGGTGATAAAGGCTCTTGTGAATGGCCCACGTGACGAAATCGAGCTGTCCGACATCGAGCTTGACCGTCGTGCGATTGGCAATGCGCTCGGTGCGCGTGTCGCGCGCCTGATCGCCGGCAAGCGCGCTCGCGGAAGCCTTCGTGGGATTGTTCAGGGCATCGCTCAGCGACAGCGTGCCGGGCAGTTGCTGATCGATGATGTACGCGCCGAGATAGAAACGCGTTTCGACATCGGGCGAAAATTTATAACCGATATTCGCGTTGAACTGCTCGTACTGGCCGCGATCGTGATCGCGATAACCGTCCGCATGATTCACCGAGAAAGTGCCGATGAAGTCCAGCGGCCCGACCACGCGCGAGAACTGCGCGCTGCCCCGGATGGTGCCGTAACTGCCGCCTTCCAGCCGCACGATGTTGGGCGCATCCGCCGTGTAGGCGGTGGGCGTGAGGAAATCGATGGCGCCGCCGAGCGTCGACGAGCCATACGCGAGACCGTTGCCGCCTTTATAGACCTCGGCGGATTGCAGCGCGAGCGGGTCGATCTGGTAGTAGTCGCCGCTGCCATCGGCGAGATTGGTGGGAATGCCGTCCTGAAGAATTTCGAGGCCGCGCGTGTGATAGCCGCGTGCGATGCCCGAGCCGCGAATCGACAAGCGCAGCTCTTGTCCGTAGCGCGTCTGCACGAACACGCCGGGCACGTTCTTGAGCACGTCGCGCAACGTGAACGCGTAGGTGTCGCGGTAATCGGCGCTATCCACGAAGCCCACGGAGCCGACGGTCTGATCGAGCGTCTGCTTTTGCTTGATGACAGTTTGCGATGTCAGCGAGTTCGCGGACTGGCCCTGGACGATGACTGCGGGAAGTGTGGCGGTCGCGTCGTCTTGCGGCGTCTGCGCAATGGCGCGCGTTGCGAAGAGCGCCGTCATGCCTGTCATCAGCGCGCCCTTTCTGGCAAGTCGTCTCATGATTGCGTCTCCATTGCAGAAGACGCGGAAGACGTCCCGGCGGGGACGTGCGTATGACGCGTGGACGGCAAAGCGCCGCCACGTTCGAATGTGGTGAACATGGTTCATCTCCGAGTTCGATTGATCGGGACTCGCACGAACAGACGAACGTGCGAGACCGCGCAACGCCTCACGGCAGTGCGGCATTGCGTTGGCAAAACGAAGTCAGATCAGAACGGGAGGCGCGCGCGGTTGCGCGGTGGTGAACGGCTGTGCGGGACGCTCGATCTCGGTCCGTGCGACCGCGATAGCGCGTGCTGCGGGAACATCGAGCGCGAAGCTCGCGCTTGCGCCCGGTACGACGGGTGTATGCGCGAAGAAGTGACAATAGCCACACGCTTTGCCGTCGAATTGCGAGAGCGCGTCGGGCGAGTGATGACCGGAAGCAGCATCGCCCGATGCAGCATGTGCCGAACACAATTCGGCGAGCGGGATGCCGTCATGCGTATTGGCTGCGATCAGCTGCGAGACCATCGGCGCGAACGTAATCAGCAGCATTGCAAGCAATGCCAGCAGAGAACCCGTTCGTTGATGAGTGCGGCTGCGCATAGGCCCAGGCGGGGAGGCAGATGAAAGTCAGCCGATTATGCCATCCGGCTAACTGTCTTTACACGCCGCTAGCGTGAAAAATTCCCGCTATAAGAAATGCTGCGTGGATCCATGTCGCAGGCTGGATCAGCCGCGCGCGTCGATCCAGTCGCGTGCCCAGATGCGTGAGTAATTCACGGCGTCGGCTTCTTTCGAAAAATAGCCGAGCGAATAAAAACGATACTGCGTGTCGATGGGATCTTCGTCGGAACGCTCGAGGAGGAGATTCGCGGAGAAGCTTTGATCGCGCAAACGATGCGCGGACGGATATACCGCATAACCGCGGTAGTTTTGAGAATGTGCCATTTTAATTTTAATGAAGAGGCCTTCCGGCAATGAACACGGAAAGTCAGCGGACTAATGCCGCAAAAACGAAAACTAAAGGATGTCAGGCGAATTAGCCTGTTTGATGAACTGCGCGGGAGAAAATCTGGACTGCGAGATTTGGACTGCGAGGCTCAACTAAAACCCAACTGATATAAAAAAGGACCCGGTTTCCCGGGTCCTCACGCTACGAAGCTACTTGGAGCTTACAGCGGCGTGATGTTCGAAGCTTGCATGCCCTTCGGGCCGCGCTTCGTTTCGAAGCTTACCTTCTGTGCTTCGACCAGGGTCTTGAAGCCTTCCGAACGGATTTCGGAGAAATGGGCGAAGAGGTCGTCGCCGCCGTTATCCGGGCTGATAAAGCCGAAGCCCTTGGTGTCGTTAAACCACTTGACGGTACCGGTATCCATGATATTCCTTGGAAAAAATTTGGATGAAAATTGCTTTGAAACAGCGAAGCTGCAAGGAGGGAATGGACAACGAATACCGCGGAAAACGCACTATTGATGAGCAGCAATCAACTTCTTGAACTTCAGAACGGATTATCACAATTCCACATATTTTAGTCAAGTATATATTTGTCACCGTGAATAAAAGGCGGACCGGAGGTCCAAAAACCCGGCTCCGAACCCGCCCGTAACCCATGCTCAGGCTGCCGCAAGCGCGTAGCGCCGGCAATGTTCGAGATAGCCGGTTTCGTGACTGCCCACGAGTTCGACGATGCTGCTCCAAAGCCACAACGGCGCGTCGATCGATTTGGTCTTCGTGCGCCGTAGCTCCGAGAGCCAGCTGCGGCGGGTGTTCTTGTCCATTTGGCGCGCGTGCGCCTGACCGACGACGAGCGCGAGATAACGCGCGACTTCCATTGCCTCCGTTTGTCCGATCTGCTCGATCTCCAGCTTCAAATCCTGCGGCAACAATTCGCGCAGGATTACCGGCCGTCCCTGCAGACTCGCGGCGCGCATGCGTTCGCCGAGATGAGGCGAGAGATGGCGCGCGCCTTCCACGACGCGTTCGGCGTGATCGCGCGGCATCGACGTGCCGGGATAGCGCGGCGCGGCGGCCTTGACGCCTTCCTTGATGTCCATGATGCACAGGTCGTCGCCTTCGATCACGCCGCCGTCGACATCCAGCAGCACGGCGTAGCGCAGACGTCCGAGCGAGCTACAACCCTTGACCCAGTAGGCGGCGTCGAGCACCGTGACTTCGCCGGTATCCGGGCGTCCGCGCAGACTCGTCGCGAGTTGCGTCACGCTGGCCTTTTCGAAGAGCGATACGATTTCGGCGCGCTCTTTCTTGCTGATCGGCCAGAAACGGTTGCCGAATGGAATGGTGGGCTGCACGTCGTCGAGCCGCTCGCGGGCAAGATGCTTCCACGAACGGCGTACCGCTTCGCGCATCACCACGCGAACAACTTCGGGCCTGCGCACGGAATTGGCGTCGCTATCCTTGTCGAAGGCTTCGGCGTAACCCGCGAACAGCGCTTCGATCATGTTGATGGTCGTAACGCCGGGCAGCGCCGATCCGCGCGCGGCCGTCGCGAGCGACAAGCCAAGCCGGATCAAATCGTGCGCGGGATTGCCGATAACCGTCTGGTCCAGATCGCGTATCTGGATTTCGATCTTCCCTTTCGCGTCCGCGATCGGGCCAAGATTCCCGGTATGACAATCGCCGCAAATCCAGATGGCCGGGCCGTGCGGCAAACTGCGAATCTCGGCTTCTTCGAGCCAGTCGTAAAACTTGATCGTGTTACCGCGCACATAGGCGTGCGTCGAGCGCGCCATCTTGGCGTTGCGCTTGAGCTTCAGGATGTCCTGACGGCTTTCGGAATCAGGCACCTTGGTTTTAGGTTTGAGCATGTGGAGCAAGTAGTCGTGGGCAGAACGGGCGCATCGAGCGCGATTCGACGTTAGCTGCCGATCATCCGGCGCGCCATGTCGTTTTCGAAGCGATGCAATCGCACACCGTGTGCCTGAGCGGCAGACGCGGATTACATCTCCGGAATGCGGATATCCGCCTGGACGATTTCGCTGCCGCGCGCCGATGCAGCGTTGACGGCTTCGTCCTTCTTGCTATATGGACCAATGGTTTCGGCGCCATCGAACGGAAAAAGCAGACGGCCGTCGGTCTTTCTAACGACTTTCAGCGTGCCGAAAAATCCGGAGGTGGGCGAGCCGCGGTAAGACGCATAAATTTCGAAGTCGCCAGCGCTGACGCCGGGCGCGGGAACGGTATAGCGGGAGGGGGAAAGCACGAGCTTCGGTCTTCGTCCAGTCATGATCTTCATCGGTAGCGTACGAGGGCTCGCCGGGAAGCAGCCGGACACCGGGGCAACGGTTTGAGCATCGCGCCGCTCGGGTTTGTCGATCTTTCCGACGAGCGGTGCGAGTACTGACTACCCAGCACTAACCGTTCCAGTCATCGGCCGCCTTGCTGTGCGGGTTTCGACAGGATGAAAAGAAAGCGGTATCCGCTCAACGCGACGCTTATGGCGCAAGCAACGGGTCGATAAGCTTGGTGGACCAGGGAAGGATGACGGGCGCGGGCATGGCCAAATGCTGCACGGACAAACGCGAATGCCACGTAACGTGCGACGCGGAACGTGCCGTTACTTCGCGCGGCCCGCAAACCGTTCCATTGCCTTTTCGAAGCGCGGATCGCCGAGATAGCCGACGTTGAAGCGGAACCACGGCGAGACGCTATTCGCGTGCGCCGAGAAAATGGTGCCGGGCGCGAGAATCACGTGCTTGTCGAGCATCTCGCGTGCGAAGGCGATGGAGTCGTCGCAACCGGGCAGCCTGGCCCACAGGTACAGACTCTGATCGCTCACCTTGTAAAGCGTCGCGCCGCAACGCGTGAGCACTTCGACGCCATTGGCCGTCGCGCGCCGCAGCCGGTCTTGCAGGCGATTGGTATGCCGCAGGAAATGACCGTCGCTGACGATGGCGTCTAGCGTGCGTTCGCAGTATTCCGAGCTGCTGACGTGTGTGAGCATTTTCACGTCGGCCAGATCGCTTGCCAGATCCGCGCCGCACGCCAGAAAGCCGACCCGCAGTGCTGCCGATACCGACTTCGAAAAGCTGCCGACATAGATCGTGCGCCGCAATTGATCGAGCGCGCAGATGCGCGTGGCCGAGCGCGGCTTGAGATCGGCGAGGGCATCGTTTTCGACCACGATCAGATCGTGCGCTTCGGCAAGCCGCAAGATGCGATGGGCCTTGGCCGCGCTGATATCGGTCGCGGTCGGATTATGGCCGACCGATTGCGTGAAGAAGAGCTTCGGACGATGCGTCTTGAGCTGCTCTTCGAGCGCCACGATATCGGGCCCGTCCACACCGCGCGGCACGCCGACGATATTCGCGCCCGAGAGCTTGAGCTTGCCGAAGAGCGCGTAGTAACCGGGGTCATCGACGAGAACCGTGTCGCCCGCGCGCACGAAGTAACGCACGACCATGTCCATGGCCTGATTCGCGCCATGCGTGAGGACGATCTGCGGCGGCGCGGCCTCGATCTCGTATCCGGCCAGCTTTTGCTGCAAATGTTGGCGCAACGGCAGATAACCGAAGCGGCTGCCGTACCGAAAGAGCGACGCGACGCCCGTGCGCACCACGCGCTGATGAAAGTGATCGAGCCGCGTCTCTTCGAGCCACGCGACGGGCGGAAAGCCTTCGCCCACGTTAAGAAAGTCGGGCTTGCTCTGCAACTGTTCGCGCATGAGCCAGACGGAATCCATCGCGCGATCGAGTGTGGGCGCGTCTTCATCCGCTGGTTGTTGCCCGGCGACGCTCGCGACGAAAAAGCCCGCGCCGCGTCTCGGTTCGATCAGACCGCGCGCGGTCAACGCGTCGAACGCGCTGATGACGGTGTTTTTCGAGCAACCGTTCGCCTCAGCGTATTCCCTGATGGAAGGCAGTTTGTCGCCGGCGCGCAGGAGCCCGTCCTCGATCTGTCTGGCCAGATTGTCCGCCAGTGTTCCTGACAGGCTGGGCTTCTCATGGCGCATTGCATCTTCCTCTTGTCGCATGTTCGCGTCTGTCATGGGTACAGTACGCGCGCTGTCTTCTCGAATTGTACCTTTCCATTGGGTACAGCAAGCCTATTATTCGCCCAACCGCCGCACGCCCGCAAGCTTCGCGGACAACGGAACGGACATCCATCGAAAGAGATAAGAGGAAGACACATGACAGATTCGCAATTGCCCAACTTTCGCGCGATGTCACCCGCGCAGCGCCTGAGCCATATTGCCCAGGCGACTGGCATGGACGACGCCGAGCACGCGCTACTGAAGACGCCCGGCGCGCTGCCGCTCGAAACGGCGGACGGCATGATCGAAAACGTGATCGGCACGTTCGAATTGCCGATGGCCGTCGCAGGCTACTTTCAGATCAACGGTCGCGACGTGCTGGTGCCGATGGCGGTGGAAGAGCCGTCTATCGTCGCCGCAGCCTCTTATATGGCGAAGCTCGCGCGCGTGGAAGGCGGCTTTCGCACGTCGAGCACCGGTCCGCTGATGCGCGCGCAGGTGCAGGTGGTCGGCGTGTCGGACCCGTATGGCGCGCGTCTCGCTATCCTCAAGCATCGCGACGAGTTGATCGAGATGGCGAACGCACGCGACAAGGTGCTGATCGGTCTTGGCGGCGGTTGCCGCGATATCGAAGTACACGTGTTTCCGGAAACGCCGCGCGGCGCGATGGTCGTCGCGCATCTGATCGTCGATGTTCGCGACGCCATGGGCGCCAACACCGTCAACACGATGGCCGAAACCGTAGCCGGGCGTATCGAGGAAATCACGGGCGGCAAGGTGCGGTTGCGTATCCTCTCGAATCTCGCGGACTTGCGGCTTGCGCGCGCCTCCGTGCGCTACAGCGCCGCCACGCTGCAAACGAAGGAGTATTCGGGCGAAGACGTGATCGCCGGTGTGGTCGATGCCTATCTCTTCGCCGCCATCGATCCGTATCGCGCCGCGACGCATAACAAGGGCATCATGAACGGTATCGATCCGGTGATCGTCGCGACCGGCAACGACTGGCGCGCGGTCGAAGCGGGCGCGCATGCCTATGCGAGCCGCGGCGGCCGCTATACGTCGCTGACCACGTGGGAGGTGGCGAACAACGGCGACCTCGTCGGCACCATTGAAATGCCGATGCCCGTGGGGCTCGTCGGGGGCGCGACCAAGACGCATCCGCTCGCGCGGCTCGCGTTGAAGATCATGCAAGTCGAATCGGCGCAGGATCTCGGCGAAATCGCCGTGGCCGTCGGCCTCGCACAGAACATGGGCGCGTTGCGCGCGCTTTCCACGGAAGGCATCCAGCGCGGCCACATGGCGCTGCACGCGCGCAATATTGCGCTGGCGGCGGGCGCGAGCGGCGCGGATATCGACTGGGTCGTGAAGAAGATGGTCGCCGCGCGCAACGTGAGCGTCGACTACGGCATGAGCCTGCTGCGGGGGCCGCGCGATGCATGAGCTTCCGAAGCGCGTGCGGATTGTCGAAGTCGGTCCGCGCGATGGCTTGCAAAACGAGCCGTCGCCCGTCTCGGCAACGGTGAAGGCCGAACTGATCGAGCGTTTGATCGATGCTGGCGTGCGCTATGTCGAAGCCGCGTCGTTCGTCTCGCCGAAATGGGTGCCGCAAATGGCCGATGGCGCGCAAGTACTCGAGCGCGTGTTGCCGTCCGCGCGCCGCACGGGTACGACGCTCGCCGCGCTCGTGCCGAATCTCAAGGGACTCGAAGCCGCGCTCGCCGCACACGCGGATGAAGTCGCGGTGTTCGCGGCGGCGTCCGAGTCGTTCTCGCAGAAGAACATCAACTGCTCGATCGACGAAAGCATCGCGCGCTTCGAGCCGGTGATCGGCGCGGCGCGCGAGGCGGGCGGGCGCGTGCGCGGCTACGTGTCGTGCGTGCTCGGCTGCCCGTTCGAAGGCGAAATCGCGCCGGAAGCGGTCGCGCGCGTCGCCAAACGGCTTTACGATCTCGGCTGCTACGAGATCAGCCTAGGCGACACCATCGGTGCGGGCACGCCGCTCAAGACGCAAGCCATGCTCGACGCGTGCGCCGCGCAGGTTCCGCTGCAGGCGCTCGCCGGCCACTTTCACGACACGTGGGGCATGGGTGCCGCCAACGTGCTGGCCGCGCTGCAACGCGGCGTGGCGACCTTCGACAGCTCGGTATCCGGTATTGGCGGATGCCCTTATTCGCCGGGCGCGACGGGCAATGTCGCGACCGAGGACATCGTCTACCTGTGCGAAGGCATGGGCATGACGACGGGCATCGACCTCGACAAACTTGCGGATGCGGGCGCGTTCATTTCGGCAGCGCTCGGACGCGCAACATCGTCGCGCGTGGCGCGTGCACTGGAGGGCAAACGCCAGCGGGAAAGCGCGGCGCGCAAGGTTTGACGCACGACATCAATACGATACGAACTCCGTATAAGGAGGAGACATGGAACAACAACTCGCCGCGCCTCAGCGCGGTCATCGGGCAACGACGAACGCGGCCGAGGCCGACTACAAGCTCGTCGAAATCTGGGGCGATACCGTCGATACGCGGCATCTCGCTTGGTCGGTCGTGCTCGGCATCGCGATCAGCTATGGCGCGTTCGCGGCGGCCAATCGCGTGCTCGCGGCCTATGTACCCGACCCGGCGATGGCGCGCGCCTACGCAATGCTCGTCGGTCTCGCGGGATGCCTGGTTGCGGGCGCGGTCTGCGCGAAGCTGTTCCGCCCGAAGCGCGAAGTGATCGAGGAAGCGCATGGCGCGGCGGGCCGCGAGGAAGTGCTCGCGCAACTTGCGAGCGAAGCGGGTGGGCTCGGACGCGTCGCGGATCTGCCGCCCGCGGTGGCGGCGGAAATGAAGGAACTCGGCCTCTACGAACTCTTCGCCGATTACGAAAAGCGCGCCGATGTGCGCGAAGGAGCGCGCTGATGGAACCGCTCGTTCAACAACTGCTCGTCGCGCTGTCGATGGGTCTCATCGGCGCGGTCGTCTTTGCGGGCATCGGCCTCATCTCGGGCACGGACGAAACCACCACGCTCGCGCCGCTCACGCTGCTCGTCGTGTTGCTGGGTGTGCCGCCTGTCGGCGTATTCTCGTTCTTCATGGCGGGCGCGGTCTCCAAGCACATGACACACGCGATACCCACCGCGCTGCTCGGCATTCCCGGCGACACGCTCGCCACGCCGCTTCTGCAACAAGCGACGATGCTGCGCAATCTCGGCGTGCCGCACATTGCGCTGCGCAAGATGATCTCGGGCGCGATCATCGCGGCATTCGTCGCGGTCCCGCTCGCGGTGCTGTTCGCCGTGCTGCTCGCACCGTTCGGGCCGGTCATCACGAAGGCCGCGCCGTGGGTGTTTCTGGCGGCGGCCATTGCCATTGCATACTCTTCGTCGGGACGCTGGGCTTCGGTGCTGCTGCTCGTGCCGTTCGTGCTTTTGATCATCGGCTTGCAGGCGCTCACGGGCAAATACGGCGTCAAGCTCTCGGTCAGCTACTTTCTCGGCATCGCCATCGGGCCGCTTATCGCCGATCTCTTTTCGATACTTTCGCCCGTGGGCCGCGCACATATGCGGCGCGATCGTCCGCGCACGTTTTCGCTCGCGCCCGATGTGAAGGGCTGGAGCGGTTACTTCCCGAATCCGCTGAAGGTGCTCGATGGCCAGCAACGCGGCTGGGTCGTCGCGACCGCCGCCATCTCCAGCGCGACCTTCGTGTTCAGCCCGGTCGCGATGACGGTCGTGCTCGGCGAACTCGTCGGCTCGCGCGTGAAGCATGCGTATCACCGGCTCACGACCGTGATTTCGGCGCGTAACGGTGTGACCGAGGCCACGTATATCGCCGAGGCGCTGATTCCGCTCATCGCTTTCGGTCTGCCGCTGAGTCCGGTCGCGGCGGGACCGGCCGCGCCGCTCTTCAACGCGCCGCCGCGCTTTACCGTGGATACCGCGACGGGTCACATCAACAATCTTCACACGATGATGACGACTTGGCAGTTCCTCGGCTTCGGCTTGCTTGCAGTGGTGCTGGCGGCACTCGTGGCCTATCCACTGTCGATGAACTACGCGCATCGCGCGGCGTCGTTCGTCGCACGCAAGCTGAGTCACGAGGCGATCATCGCGACCTTCGTCGGCTTGATCGTGGTGATCAGCGTGTGGGAAGGGCAACTGCTCGGGCTGCTCGTGATCCTGACCGTGGGGCTGATCGGCGGACTGTTGTCGCGCTTGTTCGGCTTCAACACCGGCGTGCAGTTCATGGGCTACTACACGGCGGTCCTGAGCGTGCCGGCCATCACGAAGCTCTTCGGCGGCTAGCCGCGCGTGGACGTATCCTTGATGGTTCACGCCATCGAGGAGCGAATGTGACGAGTCAGGACTTGAAAGAGCGCGCAGTGTCGCCCCCCGTGGTGCGGCACGCCGCGCCGCAAGGTCCGTGCGATGAACTGATCATTCGCACGCAGCCTGAAGCGACCGATCGACCCTGCCGGCGCAAACAGCTCGCGCTGGCGGCGACGATCCTCGGTTCCAGCATGGCCTTCATCGACGGCTCGGTCGTCAATGTCGCGCTCTCGTCCATTCAAAGCCAGCTTGGCGCGAGCGTCGCGGCCATGCAGTGGGTCATGAACGCGTATCTGCTTTCCCTCGGCTCGCTCGTGCTGGTCGGCGGGTCGATGGGCGACAAGCTCGGCCGTCGCACCGTGTTCATCGCGGGCATCGCCATCTTCATGCTGGCTTCGGCGGTATGCGGCTTCGCGCCGGATACCGCGTGGCTCATCGGCGCGCGGGCGGTGCAGGGCATCGGCGCCGCGCTCCTCGTGCCGAGCAGTCTCGCGATCATCGGCGCCGTGTTCGAGGGCGAAGCGCGCGGACGCGCCATCGGCACATGGGCGGGCGTGGGCGCAATTACGTCGGCGCTCGGTCCGGCGGCGGGCGGCTGGCTCGTCGATGCCTACTCATGGCGCGCGATCTTCTTCCTCAATGTGCCGCTGGCCGCCGCGACCATCGCGCTCGCCATGCTGGCCGTTCCCGACAGCCACAAGCCCGACGCGACACAGCGCCTCGACTGGCCCGGCGCGGCCTGCGCGGCGGCGGGACTCGCGGCGCTGACCTATGGACTCACGGAAGCATCGGCACGCGGTTTCGTGAATTCGCTCGTGCTGTGCGCGCTGGTCGTCGGCGTGCTCGTGCTTGCCGTGTTCGTCGCGATAGAAGCGAAAAGCGCGGCGCCGATGATGCCGCTCGATGTCTTCCGCTCGCGCGACTTCAGCGGCGCGAACGTCGTCACGTTGCTGCTGTACTTCGGCTTGGGCGGCGTGTTGTTCTTCCTGCCGTTCACGCTGATTCGCGCCTATGGCTATACGGCGACGCAAGCGGGCGCAGCGCTCTTGCCGATGCCGCTCATCATCGGACTGCTGTCGCGCGTGACAGGCGGCGTGACGGGGCGCTTCGGCGCGCGCACATTGTTGACCGTGGGGCCGTGCGTCGCGGGCTTCGGCTTCGGCATGCTCGCGCTGCCTTTCGTGAGCGGCAGCTACTGGACGGGCTTTCTTCCCGCGCTCGTCGTGCTCGGCATCGGCCTCACGATCACGGTCGCGCCGCTCACGGCGGTAGTCATGGCGTCGGTCGAAAGCGAACGCGTGGGCGTGGCATCGGGGATCAACAATGCGGTTGCACGCGTGGCGAGCCTGCTTGCGATTGCGCTGCTCGGCATTGTGTTCGTGTGGTCGCACGACGCCGCGATGGCTTCCAAGGCAGCATCTGTCAGCGATGCCAGCGCGGTCGCCGGCGCATTGCGCGCCGTCGCGTTGCTGTCCGCGCTATGCGCTTTCGCAGCGGGAGGCGTCGCGGTCGCGACGATTCGCTCCGCCCGTTAAGTGTTGTTTATGTTCATTCGACGCTCGGCGGCGTGACGCGCGATGAGCTCGTCGAGCCGCGAAAGAAAGAGGCGCAAGGTCGGCGACTGATTCGACTTGCTATAGCCGACAGCCAGGTCGATGGTCGGTGCATCGCCTGCCAAGGGACGGCTGACGACCGACCACGGCATCAGGTTCTGAACGTACGATGGAATCAGCACGAGACCGCGCGTCGATGCCACGAGCGACATGACCATCGCCGGGTTATCCACGCTCTGCGAAGGCAAGATATGCACGCCCGAGCGTTCGAGATAATCGTCGACGACGGAACGCAGCACCTTCGCCTTGCCCGCCATGGCAATGAACGGTTCGCCCACGAGGTCTTGCGGCGCAATCTCGGCGCGTTCGGTCAACGCGTGATCGCTCGGCATCAACACGACGAGCGGTTCTTTATCGACGATGTAATACGCCAGATCGAAGTCCGGCTCCGCGCGCATGAAGGCGAGGTCGAGCTTGCCGCGCGCGACACCTTCCGCGAGTTCGGTCGAATAATCGCTCGATACCGTGACATCGACGTTGAGCAATTCGTCGCGAAGAATATGCATGGCGCCCGGAAGCCAGTTCATCTCCTGGCCCGTGAGAAAGCCGAGCGCGAAACGTTGCTTGCTTGGCGTCGCGGCACGGCGCGCGGCTTCGACGGCGGCATCGACCTGATTCAAGGCGATTTTCGCGTGCTCCATGAAGGCCTTGCCAGCGGGCGTCAGATCCACGCCGCGCGCGCTACGCTCGAAGAGGCGCGTGCCGACCTGATCTTCCAGATCACGGATCTGTCTGCTGAGCGAAGGCTGCGACGTGAACAGCCGCTGTTCCGCCGCTTCGGTCAGACTGCCGGTTTCCGCCACTGCAATGAAGTACCGCAGATGCCGCAGTTCCATGGGCTTCCCGTGCGAGTCGTTGAACGTATCACCCGGAGATTATCCGGGCAATCGTCCAACTGCACGAGTCGTCATGCGCGTTCAACGGTCAAAGCTTCGAGCCGCCGTCCACGTGTAGCGTCTCGCCCGTGACCCAGCGTGCGGCATTCGAAGCAAGAAAGGCCACGGCGTCGCCAATATCGTCCGGCTGCGCAATGCGTTTGAGCGCCTGAATGCCGAGCGTGAGTGCGCGGCCATCGTCGGTCTTCGTGAAGTTCGACATATCGGTTTCCACGACGCCCGGCGCCACCGCATTCACGCGAATGCCGCGTTCGCCGAGCGTCGCCGCGAAGTGCTTGACGAGCGTATCGACCGCGCCTTTGGTCGCGGCGTAAGCGGACAGCGAGTTCACGGACGCGCGCGCCACGAGCGACGACAGCAAGACCACGCTGCTGCCCTTGCACATCGCGGGAAGCAGTTGCTGCACGAGGAAGTAGGGCGCGCGCACGTTCACGGCGTAGAGCGCGTCGAAGTCATCGACGGTCGTATTCTCGATGCTCGCGGCCTTCGAGATGCCCGCGTTGGCAACCAGGATGTCGAGCCTGTCGCCGACCACTTCACGTACACGCCGTGCGAGTTGGTGCGGTCCGTCTGCATCGCGCAAATTCGCCTGCACTTTCTGCGCGGTGCCGCCTGCGGCGCGAATCTGCGCGACGACGGCTTCGGCTTCCTGTTCGCCGCTGCTGTAGTGAACCAGCACGCTCGCTCCCGCACGCGACAGCGCGAAAGCCGTTGCGCGACCGATACCGCGCGATGCGCCCGTGACGAGCGCGGTTTTGCCTGAAAGATCGTTCATGTCGTTGCTCCTTTGAATGGGGAAGAGAACGCGTCAGCCTGCGGTCTTGCCACCATCGACGGTGACGATCTGACCCGTGACGAACGAGGCCGTATCCGAAGCAAGAAAGACGATTGCGCGCGCGATATCGACGGGCGTGCCAACACGTCCAAGCGGCACCTTCGATGCAAGCGCGGCCTTGCGTTCGGCTGTTCCGGTGAAGCGATCGAGCATGCCGGTATCCGTGGGGCCGGGCGCCACTGCGTTGACGCGCACGCCGAGCGCCGCGACTTCGAGGGCGGCGGACTTCGTCATGCCTTCGACCGCATGCTTGCTGCCCGCATAGACCGACGCGAACGCCGCGCCTTCATGCCCGTAAGTCGACGACACGTTCACGATGCTGCCGTGCTTCTGCGCCTGCATGACGCGCAGTTCGTGCTTCATGCTAAGGAGCGTGCCGAGCACGTTGGTATCGAACGTCGATGCATAGCTTGCGGCGCTCTGATCGACGATCGCACCGGGCTGGCCTTCGGTGCCCGCGTTGTTCACGGCGGCATCGATACGGCCGAAGTGCGCGACGGCTGCATCGACGAGATCGCGCACGCTGTCTTCGTGGCGTACGTCGGCGGCAACGAAGAACGCTTCTGCACCGCGTTCGCGCAGTTCGGCTTCGAGCGCGCGTCCTTCGGCTTCACGCCGGCCCGATACAACGATGCGCGCGCCGCTGTCGGCAAAAGCAAACGCCGTTGCGCGGCCAATGCCGGTGAGCGCGCCCGTGATGAGAATGACTGGCTTGTCCATTTCGTGACTCCATGAGGTCTGAGAGAGACGGGGTTGCGTTGCAGGCCCGTCGGTGGACTCAAATGTAGGGCGCGTGCTTGCTCAAGAAAAAGACTTTCGAGGCAGCGGGCCATGCCTGCGAGGCATGGCGCATTGGGATCACGAACTGCCCTCGCGTTCGGGAAAACGCCACTCCTGTCCCGCGACGCTATGTGCGTCACGTCACATTCAATCGCCAGGCGCGAGTCTATAAAGACTGGTCGTGACCATCCAGACGTTGCGCGTCATTCGTCGTACTTGCGTACATTCGCAGCCCGCCCCCAACGGAGTTTCCATGAACACGACGATGAGCATGAGCTTCAAAACCCGAATGAAACGCACGATCAAATGGCGGCTGATCGCCGTGGTCGCCGCGTTGCCGGACTGGGTTCAGACGCTGCTCTTCGTCTCGTGGATCAGGCGCTTCGGCGAACGCGTGCCCGTCTTGCGCGTGCTTTATAACGGCTGCTATAGAACGCATCCTATCGACCGCATGCTCGGCACCGATACAGGCGGCATTTATCCGCCCGAATCCGACAGCGGCCCCGGCGCCGATGCGGGCAATCTACCGTATATGGGATCGCAGCCAAGCATTGTGCGGCATGCGCTGCAGCAACTCGGAGACGTGCGTGGCAGCACGTTCATCGATATCGGCTGCGGAAAAGGGCGGCCGATGATCGTGGCCACCGAGTTTCCTTTCGACGCCGTGCTCGGTTATGACCTGGCCGAGCCGCTCATCGAGATAGCGAACCGCAATGCCGAGATCGTTGCGCGCCGGTTTCCGCAGAGGATACGCATGCAGGCCTTCGTCGAGAATGCGCTCGAACTCGCATTTCCGAAGGGCGATCTCGTTGTCTTCCTGTTCAATCCCTTCGGCGCCGCGCTCATGGCAACGCTTCTGAACAATCTGGAGAAAGCGGTTGCAGATGCAACTATCCGCAAACTCACGGTGGTTTATATCTACCCCGTCTGCGCGCATGTCTTCGATCAATCGCCGATCTTGACGCGACACCTCTCGTGCTCGATTCCCTATGACAGTCACGAAATAGGCTATGGGGCAGAGTCGGAGCAGACTGTGATCGTCTGGAGCAACGCAGCACGAACGGACGTTTGAGTTCCGGCAATGTGCGCTAGTACACGTTCACTTTCGTTGGGTATTCTAAATATTCGTTGAACCCTGCGCGAAGTGAACCATACTTCCTTGGCATTTTCCGATCACTACTGCCACGTCGGCTGACTCATTAGAAGAGTCGGACGCGGAGCGTTCGCGGGCAATCCGCGGGCACGAGGGGACAAACATGGCTTCCACGATTACCCGGCGCTCGTTCGTCACGGGGACGGCGTCGGCGCTTGCGCTTGCGTCCATACCCGAACTCGGTTTCGCCGCGACGCCCAATGTCATACGGCTCGAATGGCAAGTCTTCAAGACAACGCCTCACTACGCGTCGTTTCTCAATGCCATCCGCACCATGCGAGCCACGGCCGACAGCAGCAAACCGGCATCATGGCAGTACTGGAGCAACGTGCATTCGAATTATTGCCCGCATGGCGTGGCGTACTTTCTGACGTGGCATCGCGGTTATATCTATTACTTCGAACAACAACTGCGCACTGTGTCAGGCGATAACACGCTGACGCTTCCGTACTGGGATTACTACACGTATCCCGTGATGCCCTCCGAATTCACCGATACCGCGAGCGGCAATCCCTTATACACATCGCGTGTGAACACGAACGTCTATCAGGCGCTCGATTTGAGCCCGTTCGCGCGCAGCGTCGCCAATTTTCAGCGCGGCACGAGCAACGCGTTCGAGACTAAACTGGAGAATGCACCGCACAATCCGGTGCATGACATCATCGGCGGATACATGGCGGATATCATGACCGCGCCGCTCGATCCCATTTTCTATCTGCATCATGCGAACCTCGACCGCCTGTGGAATGCGTGGTCGTTGCGCTCGACGAGCAAGGTTCCGGCGGCCAACAACAAGTACTGGTCCGGCAGCTTCACGTATGCGACCAACCTCACGATGACGAAGGCCAAGACGCGGACGACCACGGGGCTGGGATACGATTACGCTAACGATACCGTTCCAGTCATCTTGCTACCGCAAGCAGAACGCGGCGGAATCATTCGGGTTCAGGCGCAAATGTCACCCATAAGCGGACGTCCTCAGATCGGCACCTTTACCGCAAGCGCGGGGCGCACGGTGTCATCCACGCGGCGTTCGCTTGGCGGCGTGAAGGGCGTGGCCCTTGCCGACAACTCCATCAGCGCGCGCATTCCGCTTCAAGCCGCCAATGCCACGTTGCTGCGCGATACGCTTGCCGTGGCTCCGGAAGCGGACGACAGCAGCGCGGTCGAATCGCAAGCGCAGTCGCAGTCGCAAGCGGCCAGGCCCGCCGCTTCGGGATTTCGTCATGTGAATCTCGTGCTGGACGGCGTGTCCATGCCGGCGGCGGCACGTGCCGGCGGATTCTTCTACAACGTCTATGTGAATTTGCCCGCAACCGGCGACCCGGATGCTCAACGCGATGCTCACTTCGTCGGCACGCTCGGCGCGTTCGAGGTATCGACAGCGACGCATCACGGCGGCAGCTCGATCGAGTTTCCCGTGACTGAATTGCTCGCGCGCGCGGGCGTGGCGAACCCGAATGAAGTGGTCGTGTCGTTCGTGCGCGTGAGCGGTGTGAATGCGGTTAAGGGAACGGCGATATCCATCGGCGAGATGCGCGTCGAACTTGCCGCGGATGCCCCATAAGCCGCGCTCACTGCGTTGTTTTCTGTCCGTTTCTCGCGGTGAGTTGCTCGTACACGTCGTGCGACACCGCGAGCAATTGCGGCCGTGCAATCGCGCCCGATACCGCATAGCCGAAGTCGCCATCGACCCAATAGAACACGTTGACCGAGCCGTCCTGATACAGCTTGAACGCGGTGACGTCGCGGCTCACTTTGCGATGAGACACGTTGAGCGTGATGCGTTCGCCATTGGCATCGTGATACATGAACTGCGCGATAGGACCTTCATCGCCGGGCAAGAGACGGCCGCCCATCAGATTGAAGCCCACGCGCGTGAGCACGGGCGCGTGCACGTCGGTGCCGAGGCGGCTCGATAGCCACTTCACGAGTTCTTCTTCCTGATCCGCACCGACTTCGACGGGACGCGTGACCATTGGCGCATACGTGACATAGGCGATAGCCGATTGCCGCGCGAACGATTCGTCGCGGGAGAGGCTGACGTGACGAAGCGAAGCGTTCTCGCCGTTCGGCATGAGCATGTCGCGCGCTGTTTCGCTGAACATGCCGCCCACGCCGATGCCGATACCCAGCACGAGTGCCGCAGCAAGTCCCGCAAAGCGCGGCCAATTCGCGGCTTCACGTCGACCCGCATCGACCTTCGTGACAGTGCTGGATGCCGATTCGAGCGGCAGCACGAGACGTTGCGGCAGCGGCTCTTGCAATACGCGATCGTACCGATCATGCAGCATGCTGTTGAGCGAAAAGTAGTCGCTCACGCGGCCCGCGAGCGCGTCGTCGGTTTCAAGCAGCCGATCGATTTCCTCGCGCCGGTGTTCGGCGATCACGCCATCCACGTAAGCCTGGATTTCGTCCTCGCTGACGGAAGTCGATTGTCTGTTCATCGCACCACCTTCAATTGAGCGCTGTCCTGCTTGCCTGCCATTAGCGCGCGAAGCCGCTCGCGTCCGCGCGAAAGCCGCGACATTACCGTGCCGAGCGGTATTTCGAGGGCGAGCGCCACTTCCGCATAGCTCATCTCTTCGAGCCCGACAAGCAGCACCACTTGCCGCTGTTCGATGGGCAGACGCTGCAGCGCATAGTCGAGATCGCGCATTTCCAGCGATTGCGTGTCGCGGCTAGCCACCGCGAACTCGCTTTCGTCGATAGCTTCTTCATCGACGGAGACATGCACGGCTCGCGCATCCGCACGGCGCGTTTGATTGGCGAACACGTTGTGCATGATCGTGAAAAGCCACGCGCGCAGGTCGGTGCCGGACTCGAATTTTTCGGTGTTGCGCAGGGCGCGTTCGAGCGTGTCCTGCACGAGATCGTCGGCGAGTTCCTGATTGCGGATGAGCGCACGCGAATAGCGCCGCAAACGCGGTACGTGGTCCATCAATTGGTCTCGCACGCTCATTGCGGCTCCTTGCAGCGGGCGGTTCGATTGGTGACGCGTGCTTTCACGAGGCATTCCCTTGCATGTTCTGTTGCTTCGCCAGCAAGTCGGCCGCGCGCATCAGTCCTTGCGTGCCCGCTCTAGCGCCCACCACTGTGCGCACGCCAGCGGTCGAAGTCCATTCGAGAAGGCGCGCCGCATCGATTCTATGCGCCTGCCACGGCGTTCGCATGGATGCCGCGGGTGCGCGCATCGAGAGCAGGACGAGCGGTTCATTTAAAGCGTTGCGATAGGTGATTACGCTGACCGTCGAGAAAGCGCCGAGCGTCACGTTGCGTATGCAGGTAGCGCGAAATCCAAGCGACGAAAGATCGGGCGCGGCAGCGGCGGGAACGGGCGTTGTCGCTGTTGGTGCATCTATCGATAGTGCTTCGACAGCTGCGCGTTCGAGCGCCTCATCAGGGACGCGCACGGTGACCCAGATCGCCGAGATCATGAGCGCGAAACACGCCAGGATCGCCGCGAGTAACCGGAAGCGCAGGTCGATCGTGGGACGGCGCGATGCTGGTTGAGCGTGGCTGACGTCGTACATCGAACGCAGTTGCACGTTCAGTCGATCGTAAAACACGACTCTGCGCGCTTCATCCGGCCGCCGCGCCAGATAGGCGTGCAAGCGCTCCGTCCGTTCCGACGCGAGTACGCCGTCCGCGAAAGCCTGGACATCTGCTTCGGATAGACGCATTTCAGAGGGCGGATTCACGATTGCGGGCCTGTTCGAAGATCGGGTCAATGACGCAAACAGCGCCACGCCGCGTTTATTCCGCAAGACGCGAAATATTTTTGAATGCAGCGGCGGGCGAGCTTGCGGCCATCAGGAACCGGCGTAGATATGGCAGAAGCTGTAGGGCCCCACGCATTGCGAGGCGCTCATGTTCATGCGTGCGTTGCCCGAGTCTCTCGTGGACGCGGCGCCGCCGTATGAGGTCGTATCTGCCGACTTTGCATGCGCAACCTGGTTCTGATAGATCGGGCTGACGTCGGGATACGAGGCATCGACCACGAGTCGCGAGCCGTTTTGCTCGGCCTGAACGAGTTGTGCGCGAACTTCGGCGCGTGTGAGGCTCTGCGCGAAAGCGCCTGAGGAGAGGACGAGTGCGGCGGATACAGCGGCGAGTTTGACGAGGTTCATGTTCGGCTCCTTGAGCGTGTTTAATGGGCTTGCATGTAGACAAACAACCGTTGCGGCGAATCTATTCCCGAGAATTTTCGGCATGAACGTGCTTGCTGACTGAGGGTCGGTCACTTCGCTTTGTCATCGCGTGCGAGCAGTGCGCGAATCTTCTGCTCGGTCTGCGCGTATTGACCTTCGCCGAAGTGGCTATAGACGAGTTTGCCGTTCTGATCGATGAGATAGAACGCTGGCCAGTATCGATTCCCATAGGCCCGCCATGTCGCGAACTCGTTGTCTTGCGCAACGGGGTATTCAATGCCATTGCGAACGATGGCTTTCCTGAGATTGCCCGTATCGCGTTCGAAGCCATACTCGGGCGAATGCACGCCCACCACGACGAGCCCTTTGTCGCGATAACGCGCATGCAAGTCCTTCACGTAGGGCAGCGTGTGAGCGCAATTGATGCAGTCGAAAGTCCAGAACTCGACGAGCACCACCTTGCCGCGCAGTTGCTTAAGATCGAGCGGCGCGCTGTTGAACCAGTTGTCGATACCCTTGAAGTCCGGCGCGTTTGCACCGTTCGCTACGGTTGCGGTAGCGGGCAACGAGACATGAGTGGATGCGAAGACCGCGAACGCCGCGCTGCCCGCGATGCCCGCTGCAACAGCGGCGATCTTGAAACGACTGTACATGATTTACTCCTTTGGAGTCGATGTCAGGTCGTATTGGATCGCGGCGGTGTATCTCGCTTGTGGTGGTTATGGATCGGCGTGTGTCGCTCCAGGATGCGGATACGCTGTGATACGAAGAGTATCCGCAAGGCATCAGCATGACGACGCTGTAGCGCAAGCTCAATGGCTCGCGTTGTACGTAAGATAGCGCCAGACGAATTCATCGCCGATGCGCTGCACCTTGCCTGCTGAGGTCATCGGGAAATGCGCGGGAAAGACCGTTGCATTCGTCTCGGCTGCATGGTTCAAGAGCCATTCGCGCGAAGCGCGTGCGAGATCAGGTCGAAGGCAGAAGGTCGAACCGAACTGCGGTCTTGATACTTGCAACGGGCTATGCATGACATCGCCCGAGAAGAGCGCACGCTCGTTGCCGGACGTTATCTCTATCGCCATGTGTCCCGCGCTATGCCCGAAGGTTGGCCAAAACCGGATGCCTTCGCGAAGGATTGCGCCTTCGTCCGGCACGGTAAGCGCGATGCCCGCATCGATCAAAGGCGCAACGCTGTCATCGAACACCATGCGTCGCGGTGCGCCCGCGGGCGTGTCGAAGAACGCGCGCTCACGTTCGCCGAATACATGAGTCGCGTTGGGAAACACAGGCGTCCAGCGCCCGTTCTCCCAATGCGTATTCCAACCGACGTGATCGACATGCAAATGCGTGAGCAGCACATAGTCCACGCGATGCCGGTCGAAGCCCGCCGCTTCGAAACGCTGCAACACAGGGTTGTCGAGCCGGTCGAATAGCGCACTGAAGGGTCTTGGCTTTCCGTTGCCGATGCCCGTATCCACCACGAGCGTCAGCCCGTCGATCTCGACGACCCATAGATGTGTGCGTAGCGTCACTTGCTGATTGTCCGAACCGATGCTCGCCAAATCTTCGTTGGAAAACAACACGTCGGCCCTTAACGAAAATTCCGTTTCGTCGATACGCGTGACCCGCATTTCATTAAGACGCCAGTCGAGCGCTGTGTTCATGCGTTCTTCCTCGTAGTCGATGCAATGCGCGTCGTCGCCAATGCGTAAAGCAGGGCGCTCGCAAGCGCGGATACACCGCCGACGATGGCGAGCGCCGTGCCTAAGCCGGCATGCGCACCCGCGAGATGCTCGTTGAGGTAGCCTACCGCGAGCGGACCGACGCCGCCGCTTATCGCATTGGTCATGAAGACGAGCAGCGCGATCGAACGGCCGCGCATGCGATTAGGCACGGCGATTTGCAGCGGCACGGGTGCGAGCGCCATCGCAATGCTCGCGGCGAGCGCGCATGCGCCGTAGAGCAAGATCGCGAGCGTGCTGTTGGTCACGAGCGGCATGGCGATGGCGGCGGGTACCAGCGCGGTCACGGCACATGTCGACAGCATGAGGACTTTGTGTAGCGTGCGTTCGTCGGTGACGCGCGCGGCGAGCATGCCAGCAAGCGCCACGCCCATCATGCCGCCGATCATGTATGCAGGCGCGGCCATCTTTCCGACCATGGCGGGCGCAAGATGAAAGTGCCGCATGAGCAAGGTGGGAAACCACGCGGCATGCGAATAGAACAGCGTGATGAGCGCGACATAAGCGGCAAAGTACGGTGCGCAGAAGCGATTGCGCACGAACAGTTCGGCGAGCACTTCGCGTAGCGAGGGCAGAGCTTCATCAAAATCCGTATTGGCGATGCTGATAGTCGTGGCTTCGCGTCTTGCCGGCTCGCGAATCGTCAAGGCAACGAGTGCTGCCAGCACGAGTCCTGGTGATCCGACGAGCACGAAAACCGCTTGCCACGGCTGAAAGCCATGCGCGGCGAGCCATGTGCTCACGTCGCCGCCAGCGGCGGATAGCAGCATGCCGCCGCCGAAGAGTGCAAGCCCGCCGCCGATATACGGTCCCAGCATGAAGACGCTGCTCGCTCGCGCGACCTTACGCGGCGCGAAGATATCGCTGAAGATGGAGAGCGCCGCAGGACTCAGCGCCGCTTCCGCGATGGCGGTTCCCGCGCGCGCGAACAGCAGTTCCGTGAAGCTCGTCGCGAAGCCGCAAAGAGCCGTGGAAATGGCCCAGATCGCGACGCATATGGCGATCAGCCTGACGCGATTAGCGCGATCCACGAGACGCGCGACGAACACACCCGCAGTCGCATAGCACATGGTGAACGAGAAGCCTTGCAGCAGGCCGATTTGAGTATCGGTGATGCCGAGCGTGAGCTTGATCGGCTGCACGAGAATGCTGACGATCTGACGGTCCAGATACGAAAACGCGAAGCACGTGAAGAACAACAGCACGACGTACAGCGGATGACGGACGTCGAGCGGGGCATCGGCGTTAGAAGCCGACGCAAGCGGATGAGCGCTCATGCGAATGCTCCTTGAAATCAGTCGAGGGATGCTTCGGCGGCAAGAAGCGCAATGCAATCGCCAGCTTCGACGCGGGCAAAGGTGCGCGCACACATCACGCGACCATCGCCACGAAATGCGATGTCGCGCGGCGCGCGCCACGGTTCTTGTGGATCGAAGAGACGGCCCGCGAGCTGACCCGAGCGCACTTCGTCGTTCAAGGCGAAGGCGGGTTCGAAGACGCCCGCATGCGGCGCATACACGTAATGCTGCGTGCCTTCCACGCGTAGATAACGCGTCCTGGGCGGCGCATCGTGCGCGGCATCGTGCAATACATCGAGGCGATGCAGCACGCGCTGCAAACCGCTTTCGACGATAGCGAGATTCGCCGCGTCGCAACCGGCATGGCCGCCGAATTCGCCGCATAGGAAGAGCGTGTCGTGGCGTTCGGCCGCGGCTGCGAAGGTGCGATCCTCGCCGAGCAGATCCATGATCATGGTGTAGGGCGCGCCGAACGCGCGCACCAGATCGAGATAGCGCGCGCGACGTGCGGCATCGCCCGATGGCGGCGATGCAAGCAGTGTCGGCGCATGTTCGAAGCTCGCGCCGCCCGCGTGCAGGTCGATGACGACATCGGCGCGCGGCAGCAGTTCTGTCTCGACATAATGCGCAATCATCTCGGTCGGCTTGCCGTGACGTGAGCCGGGGAAGAGCCGGTTGAGATTGCCGCCGTCGATAGGCGATGTGCGCGAGCCATTCACGAACGCCGGAAAATTCAGCCCCGGTATGACGATGATACGACCTCGAATCGAAAGCGATGGCATGCGCTGCATGAGCTTCATCAGCGCGACGGGGCCTTCATATTCGTCGCCGTGATTGCCGCCGGTAAGAAGCACCGTGGGGCCGTCGCCCGCGTTCAGGACGGCGAGCGGAATGGGGATATGACCGTATGCGGAACGGTCATGCGACCACGGTAGACGCAGTGTGCCGGTCTGAAAACCGTGGCGTTCGTAGTCGATATCGGTTGCAATGAGCGAGGCTGTAGTGGACATGAGCGGATCTCGAATCGAGTAGGTTCGTATCCACTATTGCCGACGAAATATCCGCTGGCCAATGCCGTTTTCTGCAGCGGGCGATGCCTTCAGGGCATCACGCTTCAGGGTGCTTTTGCGCTTCGAGCAGTTCGATGAAGCGTTGCAATGCCGCGCTGCCGTGCTGCGCAAGAAAGCAGAATTCGAGCGGCAACGGCACCGACAGGTCCTCCACTTCGACGAAGCGCACGCGTGCGGGCGGACGTTCGCGATTGGCCGCATTTACGAGCGCCGCGCCGACGCCTGCCGCGACGAGCGAGAGAATCGCGGTTTCGGTGGCGGCTTCCTGGCGAATATTCAGCGTGAGACCGCGCTCGGCGCACGCGGAGATGAGGCGGTCATAGTAGGCCGCATAGACGTGTCGCGGAAACGCGATGAACGGCAGCGCGGCAAGCTCGCTTGCACGCACCCTGGCTTGCGCGGCGAGCGGACATTGCTCGGGCACCGCAAGCACCACGTTCTGTTCGAGCAGCCGGATGCTGGCGAAGCCATCGGGCAGCGCGCCGAAGCGGTAACAAAAGCCGCCTTCGAGCCGTTCGGCGGCGATGGCATCGAGTTGCTCGGGCGTGTTCATCGGCTGCAATTCGAGCGCTATGTCGCGAGCGTTCTGCTGAAACGCGTTGAGCGCGGACAGCACGAGACCGCTCCACGATGCATTCTCGACGAAACCCACACGCAAACGTCCTTGTTCGCCCGATGCAATGCGATGCGCGAGCCGGTTCGCGGCATCGACATGGGCGAGGATCGCGCGTGCTTCGGAGAGATAGGCGATGCCGGCAGCGGTCAGCTTCAGGCCGCGCGGCGTGCGTTCGAAAAGCGTCGCGCCGATGGTCTGTTCGAGATCTTGAATCTGCCGGGAAATGGCGGGCTGCGTGACATGCAGATGCTCGGATGCGGCGCGCACGCTGCGCAATTCGGCAACGGCAATGAAGTAACGAAGATGGCGCAGTTCCATGTGTTGGTCGGGCGTGAGACGGCCATGTGAGCGGTGAGAGACACGAAGAAGTCTCTCACTTTGCCCAAGGAACTGCGATGCGAATGACCTTGGAAGAAGGCTTGGTGTTATGCGGCACGCGCCTGCAACGCGGCGCTTTCTTCGCGCGCGGCCTTTGCGGCCTTGGTCTTGCCTGCACGCGACGGCGGCTGGCAGATTCCGCAGACCATGCCGGTCGTGATGTCCTGCGAGTGCGCCACGAACTTGCCGTGGCAGCGCTTGCAGCCCGCGAGGCGCAGCATGCCGGCTTCCTTGAAGCGCACCAGCGTCCATGCGCGCGTCAGGTCCATTTGCAGCGGCTCGCCTTGCATCGTGAAATGCTCGGCATAAAGACCATAGGCGCGGCTCAAGAGATCGACGCGGTCCAGTTCGCGGCTGTTGGCTTCGAGAAACGCATAGACATTGGCGAACATGGATGCATGGATGTTCGGCCCCCATGTCAGATACCAGTCGGCGGAGAAGGGCAGCATGCCCTTGGGCGGTGAAGCACCCTTCACTTCGCGATAGAGGCGAATGAGACGGTCGCGCGAGAGCTTCGGAAACTCCGACTCGAGCACTTGCATGCGTGCGCCGAGCTTGATCAGCGTAACCGCGCGCAGTACCTGGCTGGCGTCGTCGGCGAGACTCTTCGTCGATGCAGTCGTGCTCATGTTCAGGCCACCAAAAGCGATGCGTTGGATGCGGCAGAAGCGCTTTGCGCGCGTTCCGTGAGACTGGCGAGGCCCGTGAGCAGCGCATCGCCGCCAAGGCGGAAGAAGCACAGCAGTTGCGACGACGAAGCCAGCCGCACGGTCTGATCGGGCGACAACTGCGTCAGCGTTTGAGCCATTTCGGCGGACAGGCCGAGATGAGCCTGCGCCGCGTCCCGGTCTTCGGTCAGCACACGCTGCGCGAGCAGCAGATAAGACAGGTTCAATTCACGAATCGAATCGAGGGTTTGGCTGTCGTGCGTCATGGCGTTGGACCGAAGTTGACTGTGACGGGGAGTGTCGGAAACATCAGTTGTTTCAGAGCACGGAACCGATTGTGAGGCGATTCTATTTGTCATGCAACACAATGTTACAGAGGCAAACCTTTGCGATCGGACTATTTTGAGTAGGCAAACGTTTATGGAGAGAAGATAAATACTTTATTGGCGTCCTGTCCGGCGAAAGAATCTTCTCGCATGGACGGAATATGGGTCCGCCAGTGACGCTTCTAGTCTGATCAATCGTAAATATTTCCGCTGGTTCAAGAAAATGCTGCTCAGGCCTTTGATCGTTGAAAAAGTCACTTTCGGCAAAATATTCCGTAAAAATTTCTTTCGCCTGATGTATGAAAACGACAGAGTTACCACCCGTGAGGCGGAATTGTTTCCGCAAAACTTGAATTCAGATGTGATTCGGCGGTTCTTCACAGAAGGTTGTCGGCAGGCGAAAACGAGAGCGGGTATCTGCAATGCAACAATTTTGGCCGGGTTTTGTCATCCCTTCTCCTCAAGGCGCTCGGGCCGCCGAGATGCCGCAATTGCTTGCACCGCCTGCCTCGGCGGGGCGTTCTGCAGTCTAGTTCTTCCCTATCTTGGTTTCAGCGCGCATCTATCGTGCAGCACTGCAACAATTCTGAAGCAAGTCTTTAACGGGCTCAAAAACATTGCCATTAAAAAAGCACCACTGGCCGATAAAGGCGCGCAAACGCTAAAACCGGTATTCGAGAAACACTGAAAGACGCTTGAAATGTAAGCAGGATCATTAAGCGGCGATTTAACGTGTTCGAAACTGAATCATTTTTCATCGCCCGCACTTCGTATGGCCCGGCACATTCCGGCTGACGCCTTGCTGGTATGAGGATTGAGGGCTCCTGGCACGCCTCTCGCTTATGTATGACAAAGCACGGTAAATAGTCGCGAACGGGAATCGAACAAGCGGCTAACGGTGCTACGGGGCTGGCCCTGAGGTTTCGATGATCGCCGTCAGATGCGATCACGAAACCTCAAGTGGCCAGAAAAAAGCACAGCGCAATGCGCACAGACCAAAAAGTCAAAATCATGTTGAGCCTTCAATCAGACCTGCACGGCAACCATTTGTTGGGCGCGCTTCCGGCGCAAGAATGGCAAGCAATCGCTCCTCATCTCGAACTCGTCCAGTTGCGCACGGAACAGTTGCTTTGCGATTCCGGACAACGCATTCACCACGTGTACTTCCCGACCACGGCTATCGTCTCGCTTCTGCATAC
>NZ_JALQDD010000032.1:0-145587 GCF_023631405.1 Caballeronia sp. GAWG2-1 | reverse complement strand
TCGACATGGTAATCGTGTCCGTTGCAGCCATCGCGGTCTCCTGCGCCGAAGCATCGGCGCGGGGTAAGCTTAGGCGGTTCGAAGCGGACATTTGAATCTGGCTAAAAGCAATGGGATGGACTCCTCCTCACCCCGCGGGAACAGGGCGCATGATTGCAGTTGTCTTCAACCGGTCAATCAGGAGGAACACAAGATGGACATCATTCGCGTCGGGATCGATCTCGCAAAAAATGTCTTTCAAGTTCACGGCGTGGATCGACGCGAGAAGACGGTCTGGCGTCGCAAGCTTGCACGCGATGAATGGCTGGATATCCTGCGCAAAACGGTTCCCCTGCATGCACAGATCGGAATGGAGGCGTGTGGCGGGGCTCACTATTGGGCACGGCGTCTCCAGATGCTTGGATATACGGTCAAGCTTATCGCTCCGCAGTTCGTGAAGCCGTACGTCAAGAGCAATAAGAACGACGCCAACGATGCTGAAGCTATCTGTGAAGCGATAAGTCGGCCTGGCATGCGTTTCGTCTCCGTCAAGACGGTCGGGCAACAAGACGTGCAGGCAGCTCACCGGGTGCGCACTGGACTGATGGAGCAACGAACCGCGAAAGCAAACCAGATTCGTGGCTTGGCCTCCGAGTACGGTCTCGTGGCTCCCAAACAGATACTTCAGCTACGACGCGCAGTTCCTGTTTGGCTCGAAGATACCAACTGCGGTCTGAGTGATCGTTTCCGTCGACTGCTCACGGGGATCTGGGAAGACCTGCGCTCACTGGACGATCGGATAGCACAACTAGACCGCGAAATCACTGCCATCGCGGCATCTGATCCCGTAGCGGTGCGTCTGCAGCAGTTGCGTGGCGTCGGTCCGATGGTCGCCACGGCCTTGTTGGCCGCAGTGGGCGATGCCAGGCAATTTGCCAATGGACGACAGATGGCTGCATCGCTGGGGTTGACGCCCAAGCAGAACAGTTCAGGCGGCAAGGAACGGCTTCTCGGAATCAGTAAGAGAGGCGATTCTTATGTGCGTTGCCTCTTGATTCACGGCGCTCGAGCGATGATCCAGATGGCCAAACGCAGGACTGATGCGCTAAGTCTCTGGGTCATGCGTATTGCGGCAAGCCGGCATCCCAACGTTGCCGCGGTCGCCTTGGCGAACAAGACTACGAGGATCGCGTGGGCGATGATCACACGGCAAACAGATTACCAGCCAAGGCTGGCTGCGCAGTAAAGTCGTTCGCGACTAGCGATACCTTCTTTAAGATTGCAAAACAAGCCGCATGATGGCCAACAGGTCGAACCGGCGCTGATCGAACCCGCTAATGTCCGGGGCTTCGAGCCCGTAAAAGCGATTGGGAATCAGCGCGCGAATAGCCCATCAGGGTCCGCTGCCTCATTGAGGCGCAGCTTCATGAGACCGGATATACGTGAGCGATCGATACTAGGGCTGACACGCGGAGTGTTTGCAAACGAGGAGGAGTCCATATACGGACATTACAATCTAGCCGCTACAATTAAAAGTGCGTTAATGTTAGTTATGTCAAGTTCACTGTGCCATTGCATGGTGCTTACCAGGTCAACGCGGTTAATCATGAAGGTTTTGAGAACTGCTCCCGCCGCGCGAGCCGAGTGTTCCCATACTCCACTACGGTCACGGTAACGACGCCAGCATTCGCACTGTTAAGGTCTACGCGCACCGCGCCTTCGATGAGACATGTTCGTGGGCCGCGGCACCATGGCTTGACGCTGTTACGAGCGTCTCGCTCGCTCAGTCCGAGCGACGCCGCTCGGGCAAGCATGTCCACAAGAATCCATACCTTAAGCGGCACCTTCGGGGCGGAATTTCGCGGAAAGGCGCGGGAAATGTCGTTGCAGCGTGGTTACTGCGCGCGCCGCTGCGGTAACGGACGTTCGCGAAGGCTTCTGTGGCTGCTTGATCTCGGTTGACGTTCACTTGCGATGACGTCGAGCGTGGCGCAACGTTCTGCTGCCTCGGTTCAGCTGCGCTTTGAGCGCAGCGAGATGTTGGAATCCAATTGTGCGTGGCTGCAATCAGGCGGCCCATTTCACCAGTCGCCTTCATCACCGTTGTCAAGCCCAACTGCAGTCGCTCGCCGCGCGGCCAGGAAGCCAGGCTAAGGCGACAAAGTTGACAAACGCGACAAAAGTGTTCAAAGTGCTGGTATGTGTCTCGCACGAGGCCAAACCATGTCCAAGCCAATGCCCGCCATAGACTTCCCAGAGATCACCGCTGAAGACGCTCATCGTTTCGAACGTGCCGTACGCATCGATGACAAGGATGCCTTCATCGCAGAGCTGAACGCGTTGATTCGAGAGAAATTTGCGGAAGCCGCGCCCTCGCCCCTCCAGCTCAACACGGACCTGCGAGCGAAAGCACGCTCGCTTCGGGCCGAGTCACCCTGGCAGCCGTCGGCGACCGATGTGCAGCGCGGACGTGCAGCGTTGTTGCGCGCATACGATGCACCCGGGAACATTCCACTGACGGAGTTTGCGCGGTTCGCACACAAGTCGCGCCAACAGATTTATAAAGATCTGTCAGCACAGCCTCGGCGCCTTCTCTCATTAGACGTGGGTCGTCGGGGTCAGCGACTGCCTGATTGGCAGCTTGATCCGCTGAAGCTCAAATTTACGCGCGAAGCGCTCATTCGAGCCGCATCGGTTGACTCATGGACGCTGTATCGAGCGCTGTCTTCTCGAAATGATGCGCTCGGTGGTCACTCACCTATCGAAGCCGTGACGCCAGGTAACTTTGATCGACTTGTCGAGGTTGTCCTCAACGCGGTCGGTGTGCACGGTGAGGAAGCGGTTTGACTTTGTCGATTCCAAGCCGCGTCATTGCGGCCGGAGAACTGCTCCAGCACATCAGCCGAGTCGAATACGCCGCCACGCCGCTCTATTTTGGTACAAGCTCCGCAAATCGACACGACGATCCGACCGGTGACTATGGGATCCTGTACTTGGGCTTCGACCTTCCGACAGTATTGATGGAGTCGGTCTTCCATCAGCACCAATGGCACCGGAGCCGTTCGCGTACCATTACGCTAACCGAGATTCGTGGACGCATTGTGCTGCTGTCGGCGTAGTCGAGCGACTGAACTTGGCTGACATGACCGCGCCAGGCGTGATGGCGAGGGAATTTGGCCTCAATCTCGGCCAACTGGCGAGCCGACGTTACATCCACACGCAGCGTATCTCTCGGCAGATTCACAAAGCGCTCGACAACAGCGGCATCCCAGCCTTCGACGGTCTGCTTTATCCCTCGCGGAATAATTTCCCCGCGACATGCATCGCTCTCTTCTGCCGGGCACGAGCGAAAGTCGTGGTGGTCGACGATCTCCCGCTGGCGCAACATGTCGACTGGCCCGCTTTCGTAAATCAGTATCGCATTGGGGTGGCCGAAATTTGAAGCCGTTGACCGCACAGAGGGTCCGAAGTGTTTCCATCGCGCCTGAGTCGATTCTCAAAGCGAAGATAGCGCAAACACTAACAAGTTCCCCTATGCTCTTCGAAAGGTCGAGACTCACCAGCCTATTATGGAACGGTTAGATAGCGATCTAAATATGTTGCTGCTAAGTTCAAACGTCGGGGTTGCCGCTAAGTAGAGATGTCGGGTTTTGAACGGATGTTTCTGTTCAGGTTGTGGGGTTGGGGCGGCGCAGCCGCCCCCCGTTCCCTCATCGTTTTTGCACTGACCTCGAGAATCGCTTCGTTCTTATCAGCGATGCTCAGTGCGCGTTGCTTCTTCAGTCCTTCAAGCGCCTTCTTGGCCCGAACCTGTTCACCGCGATGCGTGCGTGACGGCGCATCACACGCACGACGATCGTCTCGATTGGCTTGCAACAAGCGTGCGGCTTCGAGTGCATGCGCCATGAAATCCTCCTTTATGTGCAACGAGAAATCCATAGGCGGCGATACATTTCCAGGCGTGGTGGTGAGATCCGCGCCACCCACGCCCTTCGACGTGTCCAAGGCCAAACTCCTGCTTGAGGTCCTGGTAGTCACGCTCAATGCGCCAGCGCATTTCGGCGACGTGCACGAGATCTTCGGCATTCTCGCAGCTGCCGACGCGGTCTCAACGCGCTCAAGTTTTCGTCGACGGACTCAGCCGAGTTAATCCGCCCCCAAATCGGAGCAACTATCAGTACTGTGCGTCGGTGTCCTAGGTGAAACTACGGATTTCCGACAAGGATGGCGTACATAGAATGACTGGTGTACCAGATGCCAGACACGAAATTCCAGAAAATCGGGAGATTTAACTACTGATAGGGGCACCGTCTTTTCATCACGTGTGCGCTGCTCCGTCGATTTCGTCATTTATCTTCAGATCAGGTGATCGCTCGCTATCGGGCTCTTCAGAAACGTAAGGGGACAAAAATGAATCGACGTACCTTGGTCGCGTTGGCGGCCGCTGTTGCCGTGTTCGGAGCCAATCTCGCTCACGCCGCGGACAACATGGCAGTGGCTGGTATCGTCTTCCAACAGGACATGTTCATGCGCAGTGTGGCGCGCGGAATGAGCGAGGAAGCCAAAGCCGAAAATGTCCAGTTGCTGGACGGCAACTCGGACAACAAGGCGGAGAAGGAAGCCAGTCTGATCGATACGTATATCGCCCGTGGCGTTAAGGCAATCGTGATCGCGCCGCTGAGCGACCAGGCGTCGATCCCGGCGCTCAAGCGCGCGCATGACAAGGGCATTCAGGTTGTCACCTGGACGACCGATATCAAGGCCGACTTTCCGGCCGCGCGCGTCGGTTCGTCGGGCGCGATCATGGGCGGCGGAACCGGCAAGGCTGCAGCGCGATTCTTCAAGGAAAAGCTCGGCGGCACGGCTACGGTCGGGCTGATCGGCTTCAAGGCGCAACTGCCCGAACTGAGCACGGCGCGCACGCAGGGCTTTCTGACCGAAGCGCGCAAGGGCGGCACGGTCAACGTCGTCGCCGAACAGGATGCCTGGCTCGCGGAGAAAGCCGTCACGGTAGTCAGCGACATGCTCACGGCCAATCCGAAGATCAACGTGATCTATGCCGCCAACGAAGGCGGCACGGTCGGCGCGGTTCAGGCCGTGCGCCGCATGAACAAGCAAGGCAAGGTGTTTGTCTTCGGCACCGATGGCTCCGAGCAACTGACCAGCTTTCTTCAGGATAACGACGGTGTGCTGATCGCGACGACGGCCGCGCAACCCAAGCTCATCGGACGCGAGGCCGTCAAGGCAGCGGTCAAGGCCGCCAAGGGTCAGGCGGTCGACAAGGTCATCGAAGTGCCCGCCGTTCCGTTGAGCCGCGATGACCCCAAGACGCTCGCTTCCTACGCGGCAAGCCTTAAAAATGTCAATTGAGACCCTTGCCGTGGACGCATCCATCGTCGATGACAATCGGGCGTGCCCAAGCTCCGCGCGCATAGAAGCACGCGGCCTGTCGCGTAGTTTCGGGGCGAGCGTCGCGCTCAGGCCGTTCACGCACACCTTCGAGCCCGGTCAGATTCACGCGCTGATGGGCAAGAACGGTTCGGGCAAATCCACGCTGCTCAAGATTCTGGCGGGATCGATTCGCGCGGATGGCGGCGAGCTGCTCGTCAACGGCACGCCGTGCGATTTCCATCATCCGTCGGATGCGTTCGCGGTCGGCATACGCATGGTGCATCAGGAGTTGTCGCTGGTGCCCACGCTCTCGGTGGCCGAGAACATCTTTCTCGGACGCCTGCCCGTGACGCGTCGCGGACTGACGCGCGGCATCGACTGGAAACAGTTGCGGCGCGATGCCGAACGCATGCTCAAGGCGACCGGCCTCGATGTCTCGCCCGACGATCCCGTCTCGAAGCTGCCGGTCGGACAGCAACAGATGGTGGAGATCGTCAAGGCGTACGCCACGTCGCCTTCCGTCCTGCTGCTCGACGAGCCGACTTCGGCGCTCAGTCATCGTGAAGTCGATCGCCTTTTCACGCTGGTGCGGCTGCTGCGCTCGCATGGCGTGACGATGCTTTACATCACGCATCGCATGAACGAGATCTTCGATATCGCCGATACCTGCACGGTGCTGCGCGACGGCGATCACGTGAGCTCTCTGCCTATTGCGCAGACCAGTCCGAAGGAAGTCGTCCGTGCCATGTTCGGCGAGCATCATGTGCCCGCGCGCGTGCAACCGCGCCAGTTGCCCGCCGATCAGCCCGCCCTGTCGATCAAAAACCTGCAACGCGAAGGCGTTTTCGAAGACGTCACGTTCGATTTGCGCCGCAGCGAAGTGCTGGGCATTGCCGGCATGCTGGGCGCGGGACGAACCGAACTGCTGCGTTCGATCTTCGGCGCCGATCCGCTGGACAGCGGCACGATCGACATGCATGGCGAACGTGTTCACGCGCCCTCGCCGTCGCGCATGAAAAAGCTCGGCCTCGGCTACACACCCGAAAACCGCAAGGAACATGGCCTCGTGCAGATGCATTCGATCCACGAGAACCTGTGCCTTGCCGGCCTCGCGCGCATGTCGCGACTGAGCTTCATCAATCAGCAGATGGAAATCGGCCCGGTCCGGCAACAGATCGCGGATCTCGCGATCAAGGCGCCGCGCCCGCAACTGCCCGTCTCGTCGATGTCCGGCGGCAACCAGCAGAAAGTGGTGCTCGGCAACTGGTTCAACACCAATCCCCGCGTGATGTTCTTCGATGAACCCAGCCGCGGCATCGACATTCAGGCGAAGGAGCAGATCTTTCGCATCATCCGTGAGAAAGCGCAACAGGGCATGAGCGCCATCGTGGTGTCGAGCGAACCGGAAGAACTGCTCGAAGTGTGCGACCGGATTCTGATCATGCATCGCGGACGGCTCGTGGCCGAGGTCAACCCTCAGACGATCGCACTCGACGATCTTTACCAAATCATGATGGAGGGCGCGCGATGACCGCCAAAGGAAATACCATGCCGAACGCGACTGCGACCGCAAAGCGCAAACAGCCCGGCGAATCGCTGCTGTTCCGTTACATGCTGGAATTCGTGCTGATTTTCGTCGCGGTAATGCTGGCGTTCTGCGCACCCGGCTTCGCCACGTTCGCCAATCTGCTCAACGTGATGCGCGCCATATCGATGCTCGGCATCGTCGCGTGCGGCATGACGGCGGTGATCATCTGCGCGGAGATCGACTTGTCGGTCGGCTCCGGCATGGCGCTCGCCGGCTGCATTCTGGCGTGGGTGGTCGGCGCATGCACGCCGCTGGTGGGCAGCGTCGCGGCGGTGTTGATCGGCTCGTGCGCGGCAATTCTCGCGGGCATGGCTTGCGGCGCGTTCAGCGGCGTCATGAAGGCGGCCTTCAACGTGCCCACGTTCATCACGACGCTTGGGCTGTTTGCCGCGTTGCGCGGCGCGGCGAATCTGATCACGGGCGGCTATCCGCTCGCGACGTTTCCCGGCTGGTTCGACTTCATCGGTAACGGTGCGCTGTTCGGCCTGCCGTTTCCGGCGTTCGTGTTCGTCGCGGTCGTGCTCGTCATGCATTTCGTCATGAGTTACACGACCTTCGGACGCGCCGTCTATGCAGTCGGCGGCAACGCCGAAGCAGCGCGTCTCTCGGGCATCAAGGTTGCTTGGGTCAAGTCGGCCACGCTGATCCTGACGGGCGGCCTCGCCGCACTGAGCGGCATTCTGATCGCGTCGCAGATCGGCTCGGGCACCGGCACGACCGCCACGGGCATGGAACTCGACGTGATCGCGGCGACGATCATCGGGGGCACAAGCTTGTTCGGCGGCAAGGGCCGCATATGGGGCACCTTTATCGGCGTGCTGTTCCTGGGCATCATCGGCAATGGTATGACGTTGATGAATGTTTCGGAATACTGGCAATATGTTGTGCGCGGCGGGCTGATCGTCGGGGCCGTCATGCTGAGTCAAGTCACCGACAAGCGGCGCTGATTTTCAACTGATACGCTGGGTCGTACGCCGCGTGCGAGCGCGGCTTCTCAGAGTATCTCCGCGAGCGTTCTGACTTACCTTTCTTCTGCCTTGAACCGGACCCCATCATGGAGCCCATTGCACGCAGCACATCGTTGGCAGAAAGCGTCGCCGCGAAATTGCGCGCCGCGATCGTCAGCGGCGACTATGAACTCGGACAGGCCTTGTCCGAGCGGGTGCTGGCCGAAATCCTGCGAGTGTCGAAGACACCGGTGCGCGAAGCATTGTCATTGCTGCGCATGGAAGGGCTCGTGAAAGTGCTGCCGCAGCGGGGCGCGACGGTTTTTCTGCCCAACGAAGACGAAGTGCGCGAACTCTGCGAGTTGCGCCAGGCGCTCGAAAGCACGGCGGCCACGCGCGCCATGCAGCGGGATCATGTCGGCTTCGCGGACAGCCTCGACGATGTCGTGCGACGCATGACCGTCGCGCGCGAGAAAGGCCGGACGCGGACTTATCTCGAATGCGACACCGCGTTTCATCAGTGCTTTTTCGATTGTTGCGGCAATCAGTTGATGGCAAGCACCTACGCCATCCATAGCGGCAAGATCGCGGCGTTGCGCACGCATCTCGCTGTCCGGCCGATGCATACCGATCTCAGTTTCGATGAACACGGACAGATCGCAATCGCCGCACGCGAGAACGACATCGAGCGCATGCTTGCGCTGATCGATACGCACATCGACCGGACGAAGCAGAGCTTCGCGCGCGTGATCGATGCCATTCAGGCCGCGCAGCTAAACGCGGCGCAGTCGTCGCGCTCGGAAATCACGCACGGGCGTCAGCGCATCTCGCCGCAGTCGAAGACCGTTTAGCGTCCTGAAGCTTGCTTTGATAGGCGAGCGCGCTTTCCTTCGTCGCGGCGATACTCTGAGCGGGTTTATACAAGCCCGAGCCGAGTCCGAAACCGCTCGCGCCCGCCTGCATCAGCGAGGCTATGTCGGCAGGTTGAACGCCGCCAACGGGTATCAGCGCGCAGCTCTTCGGCATCACGCTACGCCAGGCTTTGAGCACGGCACGCCCCAACTGTTCGAAGGGAAAGAGTTTGAGCACGTCGGCGCCATGCTCCAGCGCGGCGAAAGCCTCGGTCGGCGTTGCCACGCCGGGCGCGGTCATCAGCGCACTTGCCTTCGACGCCGCGATGATCTTCGCATCGCTGTGCGGCATGACGATCAACTGACCGCCCGCTTCCTTCACGTCGCGCACGTCCGACAGGCGCAACACGGTTCTCGCGCCAATGATGGCATCGTCGGGCAGCGCGCGGCGAATCGCGCCGATGCTGTCCATCGGACGCGGCGAATTGAGTGGAACCTCGATCACGCGAATTCCCGCTTCGTACAACACGTTCGCGTGATCGACAGCTTCTTTCGCCTCGATGCCGCGAAGAATCGCGATCAACGGGCAGGCTTCCAGCGCGATGTCGAATCGTGCCCGGTTCGCGGTGGAAGAATCATCGTTCGATGCTGAATTCATGGGCCGAGTCTTCCTGCGTCAGTTTGCGCGCACGGGCGATGCAACCAGCCCCGCGTCGTGCGCGATACAAAAAAGTCCGCATTCGGTCATGCCCTGAAGCACGCGAACATCAGGACAACCGACATGGGTAAGCGCCAGTTCATACTTCCGGCACAAGGCTGCATCGCCGATCAGGCCGAGTGTCCATTCCTTGAGCGTGGACTGCTCGGCCGCGAGATGATTCGACAATCCGAGCAATTCGTGCGCAATCAGCAAGCCGGACAGATAATCCGACTGTTCTTCCGCCTGCAATTCGCCTGTCAGCCCAAGCGTGCGCGCACTGAAGATGGTGGCGAGCATGCCGGCATCGCCCAGACGCACGGCCGTATCGACGCCACGCAAGAACGCCGTTTCGTTCGGACTGGCGCACGGATGCATCGTGCGGCCGAGAATGGTGTAGTCGCACAGCACGCCGAACACTTCGCCCGTCATGAAGGTGAGGAAATGCTCGATCTGACCATCGACGACGAACGCCCACTTCGCATGCGTGCCGGGAAGTCCAATCAGCGTTTTGCCGCCATCGGCGAGTTCGGGATGCGCCACCCGCGCACCGAAGATCTGCGTTTCCTCTCCGCGCATCACGTTCGGCAACGCGCCCCGCTCGATGATGCCCGGCACGATATGCACCGATGCACCGCGCGATGACGTGACAGTCTTGAGCGCGCCGCTCAATGGTGCGCAGTTGGCGGGCGCCGTGACGTAGGGCGCCTCCACCCAACCTTGCGCGCTGCCGATCATGCCCGAGGCGATGACGGGCAACGCGCGCGAGTCCAGCCAGTCGCCGCAGAGCGCTTCGAAAACTTCGTCGAAGCCGCCCATTTCGCGCGGCTTCGGCAAGCGCATGATGCCGTTCGCCGAGTGACGCGAATCCAGCACGGCGCCCGTCTCGTCGAACAAGTAGGCGCGCAAGGACGAGGCGCCCCAATCGAGACCGATCAGCGCCGGCGGGTTCGTGTTTTCAGTGGTCATCCGGCGGCTCGGGAAGAAAGGATTTCACGGTGGTTCGAATTACGACGTTCCATTGCATGGATCGACGAGGAAAGCATCACGCCACGAGATAGCCGCCATCGACCGGCAGGATCGCGGCCGTCATGAACGATGCGGCCGGCGTGCACAAAAACACCGCCGTCTGCGCAACTTCTTCGGGCGTGCCCCAGCGTCCGAGCGGCGTGCGTCCGAGAATGGTCTTCGAGCGCGCGTCGTCCTGCTGAAGCGCCTGCGTCAACGGCGTCGCAATCCAGCCCGGCGCGATGGCGTTGACGCGAATGCCGTCCGCCGCATAGGCAATCGCCAGAGACTTCGTGAGTTGCGCCACGCCGCCCTTGCTCGCGCTGTACGCGGGCACGAGACCGCCGCCGAAAAAACTCAGCATCGATGCGGTATTCACGATGCATCCGGACGACTGTCTGAGCAACGGCCGCGCACCGGCGCACAAACGCATGGTGCCGTTGAGATTGATATCGAGCACCTTTTCGAAGACATCGACTTCATGCTCCTCGCCGCGCCGGATCACGCCCGCGCAATTGACGAGAATATCGAGGCGTTCGAATCGGCCCAGCACGGTTTGCACGTCTTGTGCCGAACACACATCGAGCGAGACCTGCTCGACGGCTTCATCGACCGTGTTCGGTGCGCCATCGGGTGGCGGCAAGCCCGCCGCGACGACCTTCGCGCCGAGCGAGGCAAGCAGGTTGGCGATGCCCGCCCCGATGCCCGATCTGCCGCCCGAGATGAGCGCGACCTTTCCTTCGAAGAGATTGTCTTTGAACGTCATGTGAGTCCCATGCAACGAATGATGTGAGCGTAATTCGTAGTACTACCGGCTGAGCGCGAGAAAATGGATCGCAGACGATCTTCTCAGCGAATGAACTGATCGACGTAAGATTCCCCGAGTCCGACCGATGCATAGTGCCGTCTGCACATGTCGATCTTGGTGAACACGTCTTCATAGCCCGTATAGTTGCCGTACGGGTCGCAGTAGTACATCACGCCGCTCACCTGAAAATACGTGATCATTTCTTCCACGTCTTCCGGCACGTAGAGCGTGTGCGTTTCGCCCGGCGGCTCGTACACGTAGCTGCCTTCGGTCGCGGTCCACTCGTGTTCGAGATATTTCCAGCGGCCCTTCAGCACCATGCCATGCACGCCTTGCGGATGACGATGGCGGCTCAGCACACCCGACTTGCGCACGCGCAGCAGATTCATCCAGTAACCTTGCGATGCGTTCAGGCACAACGGGCGAAACGAGACATTCTCGGCTTGCGGCACCCACACGCGCTCGTCATCGGGAATGGCCATGGGCACGACGACTTCCTTTTGCGCTTCCTTGGGAAAGGGCAATTGGTAGGGCGTCATCGGGGAATACTTTTCGGCGATGTCAGGCATTGCTGCGCTCCTTGGAAACGATTGGGGAAAGAGTTTGTTGTTCGCGGCCGCCGTGAAGAAGGCCCGGATGGTCCAGCAGATGTTCGACCTCGCGTGTCAGCGCGCGTTGGCTGCCCTCGTCGCGATGGCGAACCGCACCGCGATTCGCGCGCAACTCCTCGATGGAACACATGCCCATCAGCGCGAGCGTCAATTCGGATTCCTTGCGCAGCAGTTCGATCGCCTGCGTCACGCCCTTGCGTCCTGCCGCACCGAGCCCATAGGCGTACGCGCGTCCCAGAAGCACGGCGTCCGCGCCCAGACCGATGGCTTTGACGATATGGCTGCCGCGACGAATACCGCTGTCGAGCAATACTTCCGCGCGTCCGGCCACGAAGGCAGCGATCTCGGGCAGCATCGAAATGGACGAACGCGCGCCGTCGAGTTGCCGTCCGCCATGATTGGATATGCACACGCCGTCCGCGCCGCCATCGAGCGCCCTGCCTGCGTCATCGACGGAAAGAATGCCCTTGACGACGAGTTTGCCCGGCCATTCGCGCCGCAGCCACGCAAGATCGGACCAGTTCATGCTCGGGTCGACGTTCGCAGACAGATACGCGGCCTGCGCCATCAGGTTGCCGGGCACGCCGGCCTTGCCCCTGACATTGCCGAGCATCAGGCGGCCTTTCAGGCCCATGCGCACGCACCAGGCGGGACGCGACAGCACATCGAGCATGGTGCCGATCTTCAGTGACGACGACGTGCGAAAACCGTTGCGCGTATCGCGTTCGCGCACGGACGACACATTGGTGTCGGCCGTCAGAAACAATGTGTTGACGCCGACTTTCCAGGCCCGCTGCATGATGTCGGAAGCAAGCTCGCGATCCTTGAAGACATAGAGTTGCATCGCGAGACCGCGCGGCATGGCAGCGCCCACTTCCTCGATCGAATTGACCGAGAAGGTCGACAGACACATCGGTATGCCGGCGTCGGTCGCGGCGCGCGCGGCCTGCACTTCGCCGTCGGGCCAGAACGATCCCGCGAAACCGACGGGCGCGAGCATCGCGGGCATCGAATGGCGGCTGCCGAGAAACTCGGCCGACAAGTCGCGCTTCGAAAGATCCACGAGCACACGCTGCTCCAGCGTCCAGTCATCGAAATCCTGGGTGTTGCGTGCGAGCGTGGTCTCGGAGAACGCGCCGCCGTCGATATAGTCGAAGAACATCTTCGGCAATTTGCGACGCGCTTGCCGGCGCAGATCGTCGATGTTGGAAATAGTCATGGCCGCGCGATCCCGTCACGTCCTTTCGACGTGTTCGTAGACATCGTCCTCGGGACGATAGCCGAGATACTCGATGGCTCCGCTCAGATCCCAGTCCATGTCCTTGTTGTTCGACACGCCGTTCACGACGATAGCCTGCGACGGCCACGCTTCGCTCGACGCCAGCACCGAGCGAATGAACAACTGATCGAGGTCGCGGTTCGACAGCCACATATTGCGGAACCAACGCAGCGTGCGACGCGCTTCGTCGTCGAGTTCGGTCGTGTCGGAGGTGGACGCGGGCGACCCCGAGTGCGTGATGTCGCGCGCGTTGTTGTCTCCGGTGAGCGCCCAGCCCACGCGCACGGACACGGCGCTCAGCTTGCCTTGCGCCAGTTCCGCCACCGATGCGCAGAGCTTCTCGCCCATGACCTTGGCCGTGCCGTACGGAAGCGAATGCAGTTCGCGCGTGCCGTCGTGCCATTTCGTGCCGGGCGCGGTGTCGATGTCGGTGGTCAGCAGGGCCGGTCCCATCTTCGCCGCGAGCGGCATGTCCTTGTACGCGCCCATCGTGTGATTCGACGACGCGAAGACGAAGCGTCCGACGCCCGCGCGCACGCATTCCAGCAACAGGTTCGACGTCATGTCGTAGGACGCGAGCGAGTCGAGCCATGACGAATCGGGCACCGGATTCAATGCGGCGAAGTGAATCACGGCATCCACTTCTTCCATCGCCTGGGTCCATTCACCTGCGCGCCGGGTCAGGTCGCCCGGCACCAGCCGAAGGCGTTCGCGCGCGACATCGGAGAACTTCGCATAGTTGCCGCTGCGATCGATGCCGATCACCTTTTCGCACCAGTCCGTGCGCGCCAATGCTTCGACCACCTTCTGGCCCAGATTGCCACCGGCGCCCGTGACCATCACGCGGCGAGGGAGGGAATGACTCATGATGCCGTTCTCCTTAAATGAACTCGATGCAGACTGCCGAAGGAATCGCATGCGTGTAGCCGGTATCCGTCAACGCGCCGGTTTCCGCGTCGATCGAAAACACGCGGATGAAGCCATCGTCCTGCGATGCGGCCAGCAAAAAGCGGCCATCGGGCGACACCCGGATATCGCGCGGCGTCCGGCCGCCGACGGCCCATGTTCCGATTGGCGTAAGCGTGCCCGCGGCTTCGTCGACACGCGCGGCGAACACGGAGTCGTGGCCGCGATTGCCGACATAAACGAACTTGCCCGACGGATGCAGGCGCATGCCGCCCGTCGCGCTCTCGCCATCGAACGCGGCCGGGAGCGTCGAAATATGGCTGACGAGTTTGACGTCCGGTTCGCCGAGCGCGTACAGGCGAACCGTCGAGGTCAGTTCATAGTTGACGAGCAGATGCGAGCCCGACTTGCTGAACACCAGATGACGCGGCCCCGCACCGGGCGCCGCCGTCAGCGCCAGATCGGCGGTTTCGTCGATCTTGCCGTTCGCGCCGTCCAGACGATGCCGCACGACCTTGTCGACGCCCAGATCCGACAGATACACATGCCGCCGTCCCGGACCGACGAGCGCGCAATGCGCGTGCGGGCCGTCCTGACGCGCGGCGCTCGGACCGCTGCCGGTGCGCGCGAGCACCGTGGGCGTGCCGCCCGGCACACCGTTTTCATCGAGCGCGTAGGCCAGCACTTCGCCCGTCGCATAGTTGGAAAGCAGCAGCAGCGAGAGTTCGCTATCGACCGATACGTGACACGGCCATCCGCCCGGCGTCGCCAGATCGTGAAGCAGGTCGAGCGAGCCATCGGCCGGATCGAATGCATACGTGCTCAGGCCCGGACCGTCCTTCGCATCGACTTCGCGCACCGCATACAGACGCCGGCGATCCGCCGACAGCGCCACGTACGACGGATTCACCGCCGCTTCGACCGCGATCTTGCGCAGCGTGCCGGCCTTCGTGTCGAAGCCCAGCACATAGATGCCTTTGCCTCGGCCATCGACATGCGGCATGGACACCGTGTAGGTGCCGACGACGAGCATGGCTTGCGTGCTCTGGTCTTGATTCACATCTGTCTCCTTGATGTATCGAAATGGCGCTCGAATCGCGGCACGGAATCACTAAAGCAATAAAGCACCAAGGCGCTAAAGCACGCCGCCGCTGTTGCGGATATTGCCGATCATCTTTTCGCGCGTCGAAGCGAGGTGCTGGCAGATCGCCCGTTCCGCCGCCGCGTCGTCTTTCGACACGACCGCTTTGAGAATCGCGAGATGTTCGGCATGCACGCGCTTGGGCGGCACCAGCGGCCGGTAGTAGTGGCTGCGCATGATGTGCATGTAGATGTTCAGGTTCTCGTAACTGAGCTTCATGCGCTGGTTGTTGCAGGCATCGATCAGCGTGTTGTGGAACGCGCTGTCCGCCAGCGAAAACGCCAGGTAATCCTTGAACTCGCTGTCCGACATGAAGCCGCTCATCTCGTCGATCAGCGCCCGCATCTTCTTCGTCACCTGCGGATTCTCCGGACTGTGGATCACGAAGCGCGCCGAATAGAGTTCGAGGGCTTCGCGCACCTGAAAGATCTCGACCGCGTCCTGCTCGGTAATGCCCTTGACGAAGGTGCCCCGCCGCGCCCTCACCTCCACGAGTCCGTCCGACGCCAGCCGCTTGATGGCGTCGATCACGGGCGTGCGGCTGACTTGCAACTCCGATGCGACTTCATCCACGTTGATCTGTTCATCGATCTTGATGGCCCGGCTGAGTATGCGGGCGCGCACCGCGTCATAGACCTGATCGGTCAGATGCGTGTGCTGAATCGGCGTGAATCCGCGAGTCATAAGTGCTGCTCCTCTCATCCATTTGCGACTCGAAGTCGCAGATGTTGTTGACATCAACATCTAACATGTGAAATATTACACTACACAACGAGCGCTGCCAAGCAACGCGAAAACGTAATTCAACCCCGGAGACAACCCAACATGAAGCAACGTAAGGCCCTTTTCATTCGCACCCTCGTCGCCACCGCGCTCGCTCTGGCCGGCGTCGTCAGCCATGCGGCCGAGCCCATCCCGATGCAAGGCGCGATCGTGCGCGAGGGCGACAACCCCATGACCGCGCCGAATCAGTACAAGAAGCCGGCGCCGTGGAAGATCGGCTTCAGCATCTGGGGTTTCGGCAACACGTGGATGACGCAGATGGTTCACGAGACGGACGCCGAAGCCGCCAAGCACAAGGAAATCTCCAAGGTCGTCTTCGCCGACGCCAACTCCAAGCCTGCGAAGCAGATCGCCGACATCGAAGACATGATCGCGCAAAAGGTCGATGCCATCATCATCGCACCGGTGTCGTACACGGCGCTGACACCGGTCATCAAGAAGGCGGTCGCGGCCGGCATCCCGGTGATCGTGCATTCGACCGAAGTCGATACCGATGCCTACACCACCGAGATTCAGGGCGAATCGCTCTACTTCGGTCAGGTCGGCGGCAAGTTCCTCGTCGACACGCTGCACGGCAAGGGCAATATCTGGGTGCTGCGCGGTCAGGCCGGCATCGCCGCCGACACCATGCGTTACGACGGCCTGCGCAAGGCGCTCGCCGGTTCGAACATCAAGATCGCCTCCGAGCAATACGGCGACTGGTCCTACAACAAGGGCAAGCAGGTCTGCGAATCGCTCATGTTGAGCAACCCGAATCCGGACGGCATCTGGTCCTCGGGCGGCGACATGAGCCGCGCGTGCATCGAAGTGTTCAAGGAATTCGGCAAGCCGGTTCCGCCCATCACCGGCGAAGGCAACAACGGCTTCATGCGCGCATGGAAGGACAGCGGCGCGAACGCGATGGCCGCCGTGTTCCCGTCCGAACAGGGCGCGGCAGGCATTCGCGCGGCCGTCTCGCTGCTCAACGGCGAATCGCTGCACAAGCGTTATGTGCTGCGCCCGGCGCCGATCACCAAAGAGAATTTCTCGCAATTCTTCCGTGCCGACCTGAACGACAACTACTGGGCACCGAGTTCGCTCTCGGAAGCGGACCTGAAGAAATACTACGGCAACAAGTAGTCGGCGGGAGTCAGACGTCATGGATACGTTAGTAGCTGCGAGTCACATCACCAAGCTGTACGACGGTGTGTCTTCGCTCGTGGATGTCGGCATCACCGGCAAGGCGGGATCGATTCACGCCGTCACGGGTGAGAACGGCGCGGGCAAATCGACGCTGATGAAAATCATCGCCGGTGTGGTCACGCCGACCGAGGGCCAGGTGTTCCTGCGCGGCGAGCCGGTGCGATTCACGTCGCCGCTCGACGCGCTGAACGCGGGGATTTCGACCGTGTTTCAGGAATTCTCGCTGGTCGGCAATCTCACGGTGGCCGAGACGATGTTCCTCGGCCGCGAGCCGAAACGCGGCATGGTCAGCGTCGATCGCCGGCGCATGCAGGAAGAGGCGCGCGCCGCGCTCGGCTACATCGGCCTGCAGATCGACCCGCGCCGTCTCGTGAGTTCGCTGACCGTGGCCGAGCAGCAATCGGTCGAAATCGCGAAGGGCCTGGCGGTCAACGCGGATGTGTTCATCTTCGATGAGCCTACCGCCGCGCTCAACACGAAGGATGTCGAACGTATCGAAACGTTGCTGTTGAAGCTGCGCGATCAGAGCAAGTGCGTCTTCTACATCTCGCACCGCATGCGCGAGATTTTCGATCTGTGCGACACGGCGACCGTGCTCAAGGACGGCAAGCTCGTGGGCTCGTATCCGACCGCCGATCTGAATCCCGACCGGCTGTTGTCCCTGATGGTGGGACGTGACGTCGAACATCTGTATCCGCCGCGCGCCGAATATCACAACGGCACGGCATTGAAGGTCACGGATCTCAGCACCGCACCGGGCCGTCCCGGCGTGAACTTCAATGTGCGACGCGGCGAGATCGTCGCGCTCGGCGGTCTCGAAGGCCAGGGCCAGCGCGATCTCGTGCGCGCGCTCGCGGGCGTCGTCAAGGGCTGCACCGGCACGCTGGAACTGAAACGCCGCTCGGGCACGGGCATCACGTTCCGGCCGCGCTCGGGCGCGCGCCGCGCGCTGGCCAAAGGTCTCGCGTTCATGCCCGAAGACCGCAAGGGCGAAGGGCTGTATCTCGACCTGCCGATCCGCGACAACCTCACGCTCGGCGTGCATCAGCGCAAGCAACCGTGGGCGCTCGCGCGTCCGCTCACCGCGCTCATCAAGAAGCTGTCCGATGAGTTGCGGATTCGCGCGGCCAGCACAGCGCAAGCGGTCGTGAACCTGTCCGGCGGCAATCAGCAAAAAGTGATGCTCGGCCGCTGGATTGCCATCGATGCCGACGTGCTGCTCATCGAGGAGCCGACGCGCGGCGTCGATGTCGGCGCGAAGGTGGAAATCTACGGCGCGCTGCGCACGTTCTGCGAGCGCGGTGGTGCGGTCCTGTTCACGTCGCGCGAACTGCCCGAGGTGATCGGACTCGCGGACCGCGTGCTCGTGGTGTCCGGTCATCGCATCGTCAAGGAAATCAATGCGAAAGACGCGACCGAGGAAGACATTCTTCAGGCCGCAGTCTCGCATCCCGAACCCGAAGTGGGAGCACTCGCATGATCAACCGTCTGATTTCGCTGCGCGCGGACCGGACCGGTGGCCAGTACGTGTCCGGTGTGCTGCTGCTGGTCGCGGTGGCGGCGCTGGCCGTGTCCTTCGCCAGTTTCCGCACGCCGCAAAACCTCGGCAACCTGATCGTCCAGGCCACGCCGCTGATGGTGGTCGCGCTCGGGCAGACCTTGCCGATCCTGACCGGCGGACTCGATCTCTCGGTGGGCGTGGTCATGAGTCTGTCGACCTGCATTCTCGCGACGACGGGTTCGCCCGCGCTCGCGATCCTGCTGACCATCGTGAGCGCGGCGCTGGTGGGCGTGCTGAACGGCATCGGCGTGACGCGCTTTCGCGTGCATCCGATCATCATGACGCTCTCCACCGGGACGATCCTGCAAGGCATCGTGCTGCTCGTGCAGCCATCGCCCGGCGGCAGCGTCTGGCCGATGATTCCCGCCGCCGTCGGCAGCTCGGTCATGGGCGTGCCCATCGCGCTGCTGTGGGTTCTGCTCGCAGTGTATGTCGCGTGGACGCTGCTGCATCGCTCGCGTCTGGGTCTGCACATCTACTCCGTCGGTGGCGGCGCGGACAACGCGGCGCTCGCGGGCGTCTCGGTCACGCGCACGACCATTTCGGCCTATGTCATCTGCGCCCTGTTCGCGGCGGTCGCCGGCATCTTTCTGGCCGGGCGCATTTCGTCAGGCGATCCGTGGGTCGGCGCGTCCTACGGGCTCGACTCGGTGGCCGCGGTCGCGCTGGGCGGCACGCAATTGAGCGGCGGCATCGGCGGACCGCTGGGCACGGCGTTCGGCGCGCTCCTGCTGAGTATCGTCGGCAACGGGATGAACATCGTGCAGATCAACCCCTTCCTGCTGTCCGTGGTCAACGGCGCGTTGCTGCTGTTTGCCGTGTGCCTGCGTCGTCGTAAAGAAATCGGAATCTAATCCCATGCCAGTTCAACCTGTTTCCGAAACCGGAAAGTTGACGCTGCGTGCAGCACCACGCTTCAACTTTCGCCAGCTCGTCGTCACGGTGCCGCCGTCGGTCTTCGTGCTCGCCGCGCTCCTGCTGTTCTGCGTGTTCTTTCGTCCCGTGCTGTTGCAGTTGCCGTTTCAGATGGTCATCGCACGGCAGGCGGCGCCGCTCGGTCTGGCGGTCGCCGCGCAGATGATCGTGATGCGCTGCCGCTCGATCGATCTGTCCGTGGGCGGCGTCTTCGTCCTCACGAACTACGTGATCACGTCCGCGCCGCTCAACGAGATGTCCGCGCCCGTGCTGATTCTCGGCGCGCTCGCGGTGGGCGCGGTGATTGGCCTCGTGAACGGCCTGCTCATCACGCAGTTCCGGGCGAGCGCCGTGATCGCGACGCTGGCGATGGCCTCCATCCTCACCGGCATCGTGCTGTTCCTCAGTTCCGGCAGCAGTCCGGGTTCGGTGCCCGATGCTGTGCAGACGCTCGGCAGCGCCAAGCTCGGCGTGGTGCCGATCGCCACGGTCATCTGGCTGGGCGTGCTTCTGCTGCTCGCGATTCCGCTGCGCTTCATGGTGTTCGGGCGTCTGCTCAAGGCGGTCGGCAGCAATCCGGTGGCGGCTTCGCTCTCGGGCTTGCCGGTCGAAGGCGTGTTCATCGCGGCGCACGTCGCGGCGGGCGTGCTGGCCGCGGGCGGCGGGCTGTTGCTGTCGGGCTACGTGGGCGTGAGCACCACCAGCGTGGGCGCCGATGTCGTGATGAATTCGATCGCCGGCGTGATTCTCGGCGGCATCACCTTCGGCGGCGGACGCGGCGGCCTGATCGGTCCGTGCGCGGCGGCCTTCGCGCTCACGCTGCTTTTCAACGTGCTCAACGCATATGGCGCGGGCGAATCCGGCAAGCTGATCGTGCAGGGTCTGGCCATCGCGGGCGCGGCGATTCTCGCCGGCTTGGCGCGGCAAACGCGCCGTTGAAGCGCATCGCAACTCGCAGAATCGGGCGCCGTGTTCGGACGCGGCGCACAGGACAGGAATTCCAAGGTTTCATTCATGGCTAATGCAACGACACGCTACGATTTCATCGTGATAGGCGCAGGCGCGGCCGGATGTCTGACCGCCGGCCGCCTCGTGCGCGATCACGGCGCGCGCGTGCTGCTGGTCGAGGCCGGCGCGCGCGATCGCAATCCGCTCATCCACATGCCCGCCGGTTTCGTCAAACTGCTGACGAACCGCGATTACATGACGTTTCATCGGAGCGCGGAGCACTCGCATCTGAACGGACGTCAGCCGTCGATTCCCCAGGGCCGCGTGCTCGGCGGCGGAAGCTCGGTCAACGCGATGGTCTATATTCGCGGCCAGCAGCGCGACTACGACGACTGGGCGTCGATCACCGGCGACGAATCGTGGCGGTACCAAAGCCTGCTCCCACATTTCATGCGGCTCGAAGGAAACTCCACCTTCAACAACGCCGCGCACGGTGTGGACGGACCGCTCAAGGTTTCCGATGGCGCGAATCTGAGCGATGTCTCGCGCGCCTTCGTGCTCGCGGCGCAACAGACCGGCCTGCCCTACAACCCCGACTTCAACAGCGGCACGCAAATGGGCACGGGCTTCTATCAGACGACCACGTTTCGCGGCCGCCGTTGCAGCGGTGTCGATGCGTTTCTCGCGCCGGTCATGAACGATCCGCGTCTGGAGATTCGCACGGACACACGCGTGACGCGCATCCTCATCGAAGGAAACGCGGTGAAGGGCATCGAAGTACAGACCGGCTCGCGCATCGAAAAGATCGAAGGCGATCAGGTGATCCTGACCGCTGGCGCGCTGGTGACACCCAAGCTGCTGATGCTCTCGGGTATCGGCGCGGCGAGCGAGTTGTCGCGGCTCGGCATTCCGGTGAAGGTCGATCTGCCCGGCGTCGGCGAGAATCTTCAGGATCATCATGAAGTGCCGGTCGTGGCGTTTTGCAATGGCCGTTACGGCTACTTCGGACAGGATCGCGGCTGGAACCAGATTCGCAACGGCCTGCAATATCTCGCCTTCCACAATGGCCCGGTCGCCTCCAACGCGGTGGAAGCCGGCGCGTTCTTCAATCCCGACGATGCATCGGGCGCGCCATCCATTCAGGTGTTCTGTCTGCCGACCGTGTATCTCGACCCGGACGTGACATCGACGCGCGCCACGTACGGCTTCACGCTCAACAGTTGCGTGATGCGTCCGAAGAGTCGTGGCCGAATCTCGTTGCAAACGGCCGATCCGGACGCGACGCCCATCGTCTATCCGAACTATCTGCATCATCCGGACGACTTGCGGTTGTCGATCGAAGGCTTGCGCCGCGCCGAACAGATCATGCGCGCCGCGCCGCTCGCGGGCATGGTCGAGCGAATCGTGCTGCCGGACGAGCGCGCGCTCGCCGCGCGTTCCGCTGTCACGGACGAAGCGCTCGCCGAGCATTGCCGGCGCACCGTGAAGACCGTCTATCACCCGGCCGGCACTGCGCGCATGGGCGCGGACCACGATCCGATGGCCGTCCTGCGTCAGGATCTGAGCGTGCGTGGCGTGAGCGGACTGCGCGTGTTCGATACCTCGTCGTGGCCGACCATCATCAGCGGAAACACGGTCGCGACGACATATGCCGTCGCGGATCGCGGGGTGTCGCTGATGATGGGCGAAACGCTGCCGGGCGCGCGTGAGGACCGGGCCAGCGGCATCCCCGATCCGGCCTTGATGCACGCGCTCTGAAGATCGGCGGCCGAGACACGAATCGTGTCTCCCGGCTCGGATCAGGATACCTAATCATGAACGCAACATGAACGACATACTTTCCTGCTTCGCACCCGATGTGCTCGCGGGCAAGACCGCGCTGGTATCGGGCGGGACGAGCGGCATCGGCCTGGAGATCGCCAGAGGGTTCGCCGGCCTCGGCGCGCGCGTCATGGCCACGGGCAGTTCGGTCGAAAAGATCGCGCAACTCAGGCGCAACGCACCGGCAGACCGGCTCGAATTCGACTGCCTCGATGTGACCTCGCCCGACGCGGTGACATCGTTCACCAAACGCTTCGAAAGCCTCGACATTCTGGTGAATTCACAAGGCATTTCGCGGCCCGGTCAGGAATACGACGACGCCACGTTTCTCAACGTGTTGGACATCAATCTGATCAGCGCCATGCGTCTGTCGAGCGCGATGCTGCCGCTGCTGACGCGTTCGCGCGGAACCATCATCAATATCGCGTCGATGCTCAGCTATCTCGCCGACGAGGAAGTGCCCGCGTACTGCGCGAGCAAGAGCGGCATTCTCGGACTGACGCGCGCGCTGGCGCATCGGTATGGTCGCGATGGCGTGCGGGTCAACGCAATTGCGCCGGGTTATCACCGTACCGCCATGACACACGGCCTGTGGAGCGCCGAACCCGCCGCGTCGCAGATCGCCCGCCGCACCGCGCTCAAGCGCTGGGGCGAAGCCGACGATCTCGTCGGCGCGGCCGTCTTTCTGTCCACGCCTGCATCGCGATATGTCACCGGCGCGACGCTTGCCGTCGATGGCGGATATGTCGTCGGTTGATCGAGCCAACGCCCGCCACGCGATCATGAGGAGCCCGTCATGCTGAGAACAAGCGTCTTTCCTTCGCGTTATGTGCAGGGCGCGGGCGCGCTGCTCGCACTCGACGACGAACTGGCCCGCTTCGGTTCGTCGGCGGCGTGTCTCGTGGATGCCAACGTCAAGGCCATCCTCGAACCGCTGTTCGCGCGCGCCCATCACGTGAAACTGCATGCGCGCAACGTTCACGCGGCCTGCACGGAACGCTCGATTGCCGAAGCCGCCGCATGGATACGCGGCACCGGCGCACAGATGGTGATGTCGCTCGGCGGCGGCAAGGTGGTCGACACCGGCCGCGCGGCCGCGGACGATCTGCGTCTGCCCTTCGTGTGCGTGCCGACGATTGCCGCATCCGATGCGCCCTGCTCCGCGCTGTCGGTCATCTACGACGAAGAAGGCCGCGTGATTCGCGATCGCTTCGTGCGGCGCAATCCCGATCTCGTGCTGGTGGACTCGCAGATCGTGGTGAGCGCGCCGGTGCGCTTCTTCATCGCGGGTATCGGCGACGCCTTGTCGACGTGGTACGAGGCCCGCGCCTGTCAGCGCGCGCAGGCGTCGAACCTGTGCGGTGGACGCGCGACCGCCTTCGCGATGGAAGCCGCGAAGCTGTGCCGCGACACGCTGTTCGCCCACGCGGTTCAGGCCGTGGACGACTGCCGCGCCAACATCGTCACGCCCGATTTCGATGCCGCGCTGGAGGCCACCGTGCTTCTGTCCGGCATCGGCTTCGAATCGGGCGGTGTCGCCGCCGCGCATGCCATTCATCACGGGCTGGCCGAATTGCCGCAAACGCACGCTTTCCTGCACGGGGAAAAGGTCGCCATTGGCGTGCTGGCCTCGCTCTTTCTGTCGACGGTGCCGGACAGCGAGCGTCGCGAAGTATTCCAGCTATGCAGCGATATCGATCTGCCGACACGTCTCGCCGATCTCGATATCGACGTGGACGACGCCGAAGCGCTCGCCCTCGTTGCCGAGCGTGCATGCCGCAGCGGAGAAATCATTCATAACGAGCCGTATCCGGTCACACCGGCGATGGTGGTCGCCGCGTTGACCGCCATGAACCGATACGCATTGCGAAATAATTTTTGATGATCAGAAGACAAGGAAATCCCGTGTTCAAAGTGTATGTCACCGATTACGACTATCCCGATCTCGCGATCGAACGAGCGATTCTCGAACCGATCGGCGCGCAGGTGATCGGCCTGCAATCGCGCACCGGCGAAGGACTGGCCGAACTCGCCGGCGACGCCGACGCGCTCATGCAGCAATACGCGAAGATTCCCGCCGAAACCATCCGCGCGCTCAAGAAGTGCAAGGTCATCGCGCGCTATGGCATCGGCGTCGATATCCTGGATGTCGGCGCGGCGCGCGAGGCGGGCATCGTGGTGACGAACGTGCCCGACTATTGCATCGAGGAAGTCGCCGATCATTCGATCAGCATGGCGCTGACGATCTTCCGCTCGATCCCGACCTATGCGGCATCGACGCGGCGCGGCGAATGGCACTGGAACACCTGGAACCGCCCTATTCCGCGCATGCGCGGGAGTGTGTTCGGCATGATCGGTTTCGGCCGCATCGCGCAGAACATGGCGCGCAAGCTCAATGTCTTCGGCTTCGAGGTCCTCGCCTGCGATCCGTTCGTCTCCGCCAGCCTAATGGCCTCGCACGGTGTCAGGAAGGTCACGCTCGACGAAATGCTGCCGCAGGCGGACCTGATCGACGTGATGTGCCCGTACACGCCGGACACGCATCACCTGATCGATGCAAAGGCAATCGCATCCATGAAGCGCGGTTCGCTGCTCGTCAACTGCGCGCGCGGCAAGGTGGTCGATAACCGCGCCTTGTACGACGCGCTCGTGAGCGGACAACTCGCTGCCGCCGCGCTCGACGACACCGAAGAAGAACCGGCGAAACAAAGCGACTGGAAGCCGTCCGACAACCCGCTTTTCGCGCTGGAAAACTGCATCGTCACGCCGCATGTGGCCTATATCTCGCAGGACGCGCTGCACGAGGCGCGCCGCGTGGCCGCCGAAAACGTGCGTGCCGTGCTGCTCGGCGAAAAGCCGCTCAACCCTGTAGCCGGAAGCTATTAATTCTTTTAGGAGTTGCATTCATGAGCACGACCATCAACAAGAGTCCCGTAGTCAACCGCGATCTGGTCGCGCGTTTCGTCGCCATGGCCGATGTCATGTCGCTGTCCTGCGTCGTGTCCGATGCGCTGCAACGCAACGGCACCATGCGTCATGACATCAAGCCGAAGGGCGCGGACCGCAAGATCATCGGCACGGCGCTGACGGTGCAACTGACGGCCGGCGATATCGTCGATTGCCTCGACGTGTTCACTGTCGCGAAGCCGGGCGATGTGATCGTGATCGATGCGTTCGGCGAGACCGAAACGTCCATCTGGGGCGGCCTGATGACGGGACTCGCGCGCAACGCGGGCGTCGTGGGCGCGGTCATCGACGGCAGTTGCCGCGACACCGACGAAGCGAAGTTCCTCGATTTTCCGGTCTCCGCGAAAGTGGCCGGGCCGCGTCAGGCGCACACCGCGATCAGCGGACGCCGCGAGCCGATCAGCATCAACGTGCCCATTTCCTGCGGCGGCGTGATCGTGAATCCGGGCGATCTGGTCGTCGCCGACGAGATCGGCGTGGCCGTCGTGCCGCACGCGGACCTGAGCGCGGTGTACGAGCGCGCACGCACCATCGCCGATAACGAAGCGCGCATGCGCGAAATGATTCTGGAAGGCAAGACGTTCCAGGATCTGCTCGACAAGTTCGGCCGCATCTGAGCCGCAAGGTCCACTTTTCCGGGAGAAAACTGTGAAGATCGAAAGTGTTGACACGTTCGTGCTCAAGACGAAACTGGACAAGCCGTTCGCCTATTCCCAGGGATGGGTCACCGGCCGCTCGACAACCGTGGTGCGTATTCGTACCTCAGACGGCATCGAAGGATGGGGCGAGACGTTCAGCGTAGGCTTGCAGCCGCCGGAGATCGCGGCGACCGTGGTGGACAGCGCGCTCAAGCCGCTGTTGCTCGGCAAAAACCCGCTCGATACCGAATTGCTTTGGAATACGATGTATCTCCGCACGCGCGACTATGGCCGCAAGGGTGTGGTGATCGGCGCGATCAGCGCGGTCGATATCGCGCTGTGGGACATCGCCGGCAAGGCATTGAAGCAACCCGTCTGGCAATTGTTGGGCGGTGCGTTCCGCAAGCGCGTGCAATGCTACGCGACCGGCTTTTTCCGCCCGGAAGGACAAGGGCAGGCCGCCGAAATGGCCGAAGAGGCGAAACGTCATCAGGTAGCAGGTTTCTCGATGATGAAAGTGAAGCTTGGCTTCGGCATCGACGACGATATCGCGGTCATGCACGCCATTCGTGACGCGCTAGACCCCGCAACGCAACTCATGATCGACGTCAATCATGCTTATGGCGCGAACGAAGCGATCCGCCTCGGGCGCGCGCTCGACAGCTTCAGGTTGCGCTGGATCGAAGAGCCGGTCGTGCCGGAAGACCTCGCTGGATACCGGCGCGTGCGCGATGCCATCGACACGCCGGTGGCGGGCGGAGAAGCCGAATTCTCGATGTACGGCTTTAATGACCTGTTCACGGCTGGCGCAGTTGATATCGCGCAGCCCGATATCTGTCTCGCTGGCGGCTTCACGGCGCTCCGGCACATCAACACGCTTGCGCAAGTCAACGGTGTGAAGGTGAATCCGCACGTGTGGGGCACCGCCATCGGACAATATGCGTCAATGCACATGATTGCCGCCACGCCCGATACGCATTACTCGCTCTATGCCGATCAGCCGCTGTTCGAATACGACACGTCGTCGCATCCGTTCAGAACGGCGCTCGTCGAACAGCCGCTCGAACAGAACGGCGGATGGCTCGACGTGCCAGACCGGCCGGGCCTCGGCTTCGATCTGGATCAGGCTTTCTTCGACAAGACAGCCATTCGCGTCGGCACCTGACACGCGCCATTGGACCACAACCTGAAGGACTGCACGATGCAGAACAACGAACGCTGGACATTGAAGTGGGACCACGGCCAAGCAACTGTCCAGGCTATGGGCGGCATGCTCGCGCCCGTGCGCTTCGATCTCGGCGCGGGCCGCAGCGTCTCGCCGCTTCACGTCGCGCCGTGGGGCGACGATCCGGCGTGGCCCGGGCTCATGCGTGCCCTTCGGGGTGAGTGGCCGTGTCTTCCGTTCGGGACGATCGACGTCCCGCCCGATCTTCCGCCTGGCTTCGAGACGCGGCAGGCGGATGACGAATGGCGCCACGGTTTCAGTTCGAACCACATGTGGCAGTGCGTGGAACAGACGCCGCATCGTATCGCGTTGCACATCGATTATCCGGAGGATCACGCAGTGCAAAGCCTCGCCCGCGTGATCGAAGCGAGCCCGGATGAGGCGTCGCTCACGGTGTCGCTGACGGTTCGCGTTCGCCGCGACATCACACTGCCCTTTGCGCTTCATCCGACCTTTGCCGTTCCGGAGCAAGGCGTGGAGGTCCTCGCCTGTTCGTATCGTGCGGTCCATACCTATCCGGTTGCCATCGAGCCAAACTACTCGCGAATCGTCACGAACAGGACGTTTGCGTCACATACCGCGCTCGAAACGAAGGACGGATCGTTCGATGTCTCGCACCTGCCCTTGCCCGTCGTCACCGAGGAACTCGTTCAGCTCGAAGCCTGCGAGCCGCCGTTCGTGCTCCGCTATCCCGCCGACCGCGCGGAAGTCAGACTCGACTGGAATACCGCCGATTTCCCCGATGCCGTGCTCTGGATCAGCAACGGGGGCCGGGACTACGCTCCGTGGTCGGGCAAGAACTTTGCGCTCGGCGTCGAACCGGTCAACGGTTTCTTTGATCTGGGACGTGTTGTGAGTCCGCCGCCCGGTCATGCGCTTGCAGGACGTATCGGCGCCACGTTCACCGCCGCGCTGCCGCGCACCATTTCATACCGCCTGTCGGCTGCCGCCGTTCAGGACTGAAGCATCGACACAGACGAGCTGGAACGATCCAGCCATCCATTCAAGGAGACTTCACCATGAACTTCCTGTTCCACACCGGATACGAGACGCCTCATTCGCGTCACGTTCCGCCCGCCGACGATGTGCTGAACGCGCTTTTCGCAGACGGCTTTGCAGGCATCGCCTTCAGCCTCATTCACGAAGAAGGCACAGTGAATCGGCCGGCGAACGACGCTGCGAAGCCGGACGTCTCCCCTCAATAGTCATTCACGAGAATTCGAATGCAATCCGAAGATGCGGTTCCCCGCACCTGGCAAGCGTGGACCTGGACCGGCGACGCCGATCCGCTGAAACTCGCGTTGCGCACCGTCGATGCCTCGCCGCTCGCGCGTGGTGAAGTGCTCGTGCGCAACGTCGCGATTGGTCTGAACCCGGTCGACTGGAAGGTGCTGGGCGGCGAACTGGTGGACTGGCGTCCGGGCAAGGTTCCCGGCGTCGACGGCGCGGGGGAAGTGGTGGCGGTGGGTGCGGACCTATCGCGCGAATGGCTGGGCACGCGTGTGGCCTATCACACGAGTCTCGGGAAACCGGGCAGTTTCGCGGAGTACACCCCTGTCGATGCGCGCGCGTTGCTTGCTGTCCCGCCCGTGGTCGATTTCGGCACAGCCGCGAGCGTGCCGTGTCCCGCGCTGACCGCATGGATGGCGCTCGACAAACTCCCCACGCGCTCGGGTTCTCGCATGCTGATCAGCGGCGCGGGCGGCGCAGTTGGTCTCTATGCGACGCAGCTTGCGGTCATGCAGGGATTCGATGTGAGTGTCATGTGTCATCCGCGGCACTGGGATCGCTTGCGTGAACTCGGCGCGAGCGCTTGCCACGAAGGTCCGCTCGACGCGCACGCCACCTGGGCCCGGACACACTCGGGCGAGTTCTTCGCGATCGCCGATACGGTTGGCGCGCAGCACGCCGAACGTTTGTCACCCGCACTCGCCGCGAACGGACATCTCGTCTGCATCCAGGGGCGCGTTGAACACTGGCCATGCGCGCCGTTCGATCGCACGCCCTCGCTTCATGAAGTGGCGCTAGGCGCGCTGCACCGGTACGGAAGCGATGCCGACTGGCGGCGTCTCGTCGAAGCGGGCGAGCGCATTCTCGGGCTCATCGCGGATAGGCGTTTTAGCGCGGAAGCGACGATCGTGGGCGACTTCGCCGACCTGCCCCGGCAACTCGATGCGTTGCGGCAGCGCTCGGTCTCCGGAAAGTCGATTGTCAGGCTCGATTCGTTCGGCGCCGTGGCCCGCCATTGACCATTTGGACCGAAGCGACATGCGAAGCTCGAAGGCACGAACTGTAATCGCGATCCCGCCTCCCGAGGCGATCGACGATCCGACCATGCAACTGGAAGTGAAATCCGGCGAAGTCTCAACGCTGATCGCCGCGCTCGACGCATTACTGCGCGAACGCGCAATGGCTTATCAGATCGCGTCGGATTACCTTGCCCGGCGCCACCAACCCCAGATCGACCAGACGTCCTTTGGACTGGCGCATGTCATCTGCCTCAAGCGTTTGCTCGAAGCGCGCCTCGATGACGTGAAACAAGCGACACCTTAGCGCGCTCCAGAAGGCTGGACGTCGCAGTCATTCAATTTGGCTTCAACCATTCGCTTTGAGTGAAACGCTCCGCCGCCATCGCATTCCGGCGAAGCGGACCCGTATCCACTCGCCAGGATAAAAAGTTTCGGATACCTTCTCATGCTGAATTTGAAGAACGACAAGAGCGCGACATCGCTATTGAAACCCGCAGGAAAGCAGCGATGGATCGTCCTTGGCCTCTTGTGCCTGATTGCGCTGGTGAACAACATCGACAGATTGACGCTTTCGATCGCCGCACCCGCCATGCAGTCGGAGCTCGGCTTGACGGCTACCGACATCGGCTTGCTGGGCAGTGCTTTCTCGCTTTTCTACGCATTCGGGCAGCTACCGTCCGGATGGTTTGTCGATCGCTTCGGGCCGCGTAAATTACTCGGCCTGTCGATCATCGTATGGAGCGCCGCCACCGCGGCCATGGACACCGCGCACACGCTCGGGGCGTTCCTGTTCGCGCGGGCGTGGCTGGGTGTCGCCGAGTCGCCCTCCTTGCCTTCGACAAACAAGATCGTCACGCAATGGTTCCCCCGGAAGGATCAGGGTATCGCCAACGCCAGCTGGGATGCGGCGCTGAAGGTGGGCCCCGCGTTCTTCACGTTCGCGCTGGTCTTTATCGTCGCCGAGTTCGGCTGGCGCGTCATGTATCTGGGCGCGGGCGCGGCCGGAGTGATCGTTGCGCTGGTTTTTCTCGTGCTTTACAGGGACATCGACAAGAACAAGCGCCTGACGGCGCAGGAGCGCGCCTACATTGCCCAGGATGGCGATGCGCAGGTCGGCTCAGAAACAGCACGCGTGCCCTGGAGCGCCATGTTCAGGCGTCAGAGCATGTGGGGAATGATGGCCGGCTTCTTCTGCAATCTGTGGGTCTATCAGATCTTCCTCGTCTTCATCCCGATGTTCATCATCAAACAGTTCGGCGTCAAATTTTCGTCGCTCGGATTTGCAGCGAGCGTGCCGTGGGTAGGCGCGATTCTCGGCGATATCGCCAGCGGACTTGTGTCGGGGAAACTGGCTGGCTTGCCGGGGTGGACGCCGCTCAGGGCCAAGAAAGCGACGATCGTCGCCGCGCTGCTGTTGCAGGCTGTCGTGCTGGCGCTGCTTCCCCTAAACGCCGTGTTCGGCCAGTCGGCAGGGCTTACGGTCGCCGTCGTGCTGATGGCGTTCGCGCTCGGATTCAATGGCGCGGTGGTGGCTCACGCGTGGTCGCTTCCTGCGGAAGTGACGACGTATTCGACGGTTGCATCGGCAGGGGCGGTGCAGAACTTCGGCGGTTTTCTCGGGGCCACGCTGTCGCCGCTGGTTGCGGGCCTCATCATCGACGCCACGCACTCGTTCACGCCTGTGTTTTTCACATCGGCCATCGTCTCCGCGCTCGGCGCGATCGCTTATCATTTCTTCGTGCGTCATCCCATCATTTCTGGGGACGCACCGGCCGCGGTGCGAGCCGAAGGAAGACAGGAAACGGTCATCTGATCCCGAATGCCGGTCTGGGAACCGCGTTTCCTGCACGGGCGCTGCGCGGAGCGCCGTCTCACACAATGAGCACTCTCGACCCATGCACGAACTCATTCTGTCACTTGGCGACATCGTCGGTAGCAACTTCGTCTTCACGGGCACAACCGAGACCCGGCGCTTCCGGCAGGGATATCGCTATGGAGAAGGAGAGATTCTGGCCGCCGTGCAGCCCGGCACGCTCGTGGAGATGTGGCGCGCGCTGCAGGCCTGCCATCGAGCGAAAGTCATCGTCATCTGTCAGGCGGCCAACACCGGCCTGACAGGTGGCTCGACGCCGGCTTCGGATGGTTACGACCGGTCGGTCGTCGTGCTCAACACCATGCGCCTGCGCCGCCTCGATGTGATCCGCAATGGTGAACAGGTGATCTGTCAACCGGGCGTCACGCTCGACCAGCTCGAAAAGCGCCTGCAACCGCTTGGACGCGAACCGCATTCGGTCATCGGCTCCAGTTGCATCGGTGCCTCGGTGACGGGCGGCATCTGCAACAATTCCGGCGGTTCGCTGATTCGTCGCGGCCCTGCCTTTACGCAACTGTCGATTCACGCGCGCGTGACGGCGGACGGAGAACTGAAGCTCATCAATCATCTCGGTATCGATCTGGGCGATTCCGCGGAAGCCATTCTCGGCCGTCTGGATGCAGGGGAATTGCCCGAAGACATTCCGGCAAGCGCTCTGCTCGCCTCCGATCACGAATACAGCAGCCACGTGCGAGACATCGACGCGCCGACGCCCGCACGCTTCAATGCGGACCCGCGCCGTCTCTACGAAGCGTCCGGCTCGGCCGGACATCTTCCGGTGTTTGCGTTGCGGCTCGACACCTTTGCGGCGGATGAAAACACGCAGGTGTTCTATATCGGCAGCAACGATCCGGCCGAACTCGAAACGCTGCGCCGCGACGTGCTGAGCGGATTTCGCAACTTGCCGATCGCGGGCGAGTACATGCATCGCGGGGCGTTCGATATCAGCCGCCGCTACGGCAAAGACATGTACATGTATATCCGTGCGTTCGGCACGGACAAGGTGCCGCATGCTTTCAAAGCGAAAAGTCGCTTCGATGGCATGACCGAGAAGGCAGGTCTAGGGAGTGCCGTGAGCGACCGGTTGTTGCAAGCACTCAGCCGCGTCTTGCCCGAGCATCTGCCACGCAGACTGATCGAGTTTCGCGACCGTTACGAGCATCATCTGCTTCTGAAGATGGGGAGCGACGGCATCCAGGAAGCGCGGACGTACCTCGAATCGCGTTTTCCGACGCCGCAGGGTGGCTACTTCGAATGTAGGCCCGAAGAAGGCAAGGCCGCGTTTCTCAACCGCTTCGCCATCGGGGGTGCGATGGTGCGTTATCGGGCGGTGCATCCGCGCACGGTCGAAGATATCGTCGCGCTCGACATCGCTCTGCCCCGCAATGCGACCGAGTGGTTTGAGCAACTACCGCCACATATAACGGAAAACATCGAGTTTGCGATGTATTGCGGCCACTTCTTTTGCCATGTGCTCCATCAGGAGTATCTGGTCAAGAAAGGGCGGGACTGCGATGCCATCAAGGACGATATCCTCGGCCTACTCGCAGCGCGTGGAGCCGAATACCCCGCCGAACACAATGTCGGGCACCTCTATGAAGCGAAACCGTCGCTGAAAGAGTTCTACGAAGCGCTCGATCCAAGCAACGCTTTCAATCCAGGAATCGGAAAGACTTCTCGGCAATTCAGATGGGGAAAAGCGCTTGGCAACTGCAAGTGCGAGACAGCCATTGAATAACACGGCGCAGCAGAGCGAGGTTCTCGCTGATGAGCTAGCGTATCTTCCAAGAATCAAGTCCAGCTCGCTTTAGATACAAACGATGCGTGCGATGAAGGTTCCGCGTCGCATCGTGTTTCCCTCAAAGCGAACCCATGAACATAATCGCAGAAGACATTGCATCGACGCATCGATATCTTCACCGCTACGCCAAGATTTCGATATCACAGACAGTCAGCACGCTGCCGCCGGCCTGATCTACTTCGCTCTCCCGCAAATCGCGCAAAAGGCCGGAGCGTTAAAATTATTACCATAACCAGCGATGGTCGGTAAATAAATCTAATGGTCTCCATGTTCACTTAAGTTTATGTCAAGCGAAATTTAGCCAGCCAATGTCATCCAATCAGTCAACAATATTTCAATCGCTCGGCTACTTGAAAGAACTGCTTTCGAAGGCCGGCGTCTATTCATCGCCACGCTGGTGGATCGAAAGCCCGCTGCAGTAGACTCGATCCGCCAGCACCCTCAGTTCTGTCCTATTGAGGCGTTGCATTTCGGATTGTGTATAGACCGGGGACATGGGTAACACCTGTTCCAGGACATGGATAACACTCCGGACGAATCGTTCGTCCGGAGTCGATCATGTCTTGGGATAGCAAAAACACCATGGAATTGCGGCTTGAATTCGTGAAGTTTGCCATGCAAGAAGGCGCCAACCGGCGCGCCTTGTGTCGTCAATATGGCATCAGTCCGAAGACCGGTTATAAGTGGATCAGGCGTGCCGAGCAGCGCGACGCCGAGTTGGCCGACCGGCCCCGACGTCCCGTTCATAGCCCCACGCGTACTGCTACGGACCTTGAAGCGAGGGTGGTCGAGATGCGTGAGAAGCAACCCGCTTGGGGTGCAGCCAAGATTGCCCGTCGCATGAGCGATCTGGGTTGTGTTCAGGTGCCTTCGACAAGTACGGTCACGCGCATCCTGCATCGGCACGGCTTGATTACGGCCGAGGCCAACACTTCAGGAGTTTGAAGAGTGCTCAGCAGGCCTTCGATGCGTGGCGCCGCGTGCACAACCACGAGCGACCGCATCAGGCGCTGGACATGGCCACCCCGTTCTCGCGCTATAGACCGAGCCCGCGAGCGTATCCGGAACGTCTGAGCCTGATCGAGTACGGTAACGCAGACGCGGTGGTCCGGGTGGGTACTAACGGTGAGGTGCGGTTCAAGTCGCAACGCTTCAAGGTCTCGAGCGCATTGGCTAATCTGCACATCGCCTTCAGGCCGTGCGCCGAAATCGACGGTAGTTACGATGGGTATTTCGCTCATCAACGGATCGATACCATCAGCTTGAAGGAACGCGATAAAAGGAGCTAAATGTGTTACCCATGTCCTGACACACCTGTTGCCCATGTCTACGGTCTATACAGGATTGCAAACATCCACGGATGAATACGCGAATTCGACGTTAGTCGCACCGAGCGCATAAGCGAATCCTGCCTTGATGTCCTGTTGCGACGAACCCGCGAACACGCCGTCGGTGGACACGGCGCCATTCGCCGAGCGAGGATTGTTTATCTTCAAATAGGCCACCGCCGCAGTAAGGCTGCCGATGGTGTATTGCGTGGCCGCGCTATACATGTGGTTGTTCGCAAAATCCGTGTCGTTGCTGAAGGCGTACATCGCTTCGGCTTTCAGCCCTTGCAACGCCGGCGCGGTGTACTTCACGGAGATGTTGATGCGGTAATCGAAATCGGCATTGTCGTATCAAACGGATGCGATCCCACGTCACCGCTGACCCAACCCGCCAACGTCAACGGGCTCTACAAGTCGATCGTGGATATGAATCCGCAGCGGCAACGTGAAGGCGCTGCCCTGCGGCGTGCCGGCGGTCAATTGAACGACATAAATGCCGGGAGAAAAGCCGCCAGTATGACAATCGCCATATAGCAGGGACGTTCCCGCTTCGCCTGACTACTTTTGCATGGATGGATTGGTTCATCCCGATCTTCTCACGTAGTCTGCTTTCCGGCCAGCGTGTAAAGTCTTCGAACATTCCTATAGCATTGGAACAGGCATGACCCCGAAAACGAGCCACTTCCGACGAGCCATGCTCCGCGCAGCGCTAATTGCGGCGTGCCCCATGTCAATGGTTGAAAGTCGCCTCGCGATTGCAAGTTCCGCCGGACGACCCTCGCACACACTTACGGAGCGTTCCACCATGTCTTCCGATTCGATACCGGCAGCGCAACTGTCTACTTTGCAGACAGCCATCATCCCCATAGCAGCGTTCGCGGCGTGCGGACAAATAGACCATTTGAACGGCGCGCTCGAGGACGGCCTCGATGCAGGCCTGAGCGTCAATGCCATCAAGGAACTGCTGGTTCAGGTGTACGCATACGCGGGATTTCCGCGTAGCCTGAACGCGTTGGGCGCCTTCATGAAAGTCGTCGATACACGACGGGAGCGAGGCATCGAGGATACAGTCGGACCGTTGCCGAGTCAGCCTGCACCTGTAGGCGACGCGCTGCTCGACGCTGGAACGCGAATTCAGACCGAGCTTGTCGGCAGCCCCGTCAAAGGCCCGCTCTTTGATTTTGCTCCGGCAATCGGACAGTTTCTGAAGACACACCTGTTTGGCGATATCTTTCTGCGCGACAACTTCGACTGGCAGGCGCGGGAAATCGCAACCATCAGCATGCTGTCCGCGCTCGAGGGCGTCGGTTCGCAACTGCAATCACATTTAGGTGTGTCGATGAACGTCGGCCTGACAGAAGCTCAGCTCCGGGAGTGCATCGCCATTCTGGCTCGACGCGTCAATCAAACCATGTCGGACCGCGCAGAAGAAGCGCTCACGTGCTTACTCGACAGCAAGAAAAACAAAGCCTAGAGACGACCCGGCGCGACTGTCCGTCCAGCCACAGCCGCCTGGCGATGGCCGGATGGAGACCGTACATGTCAGCCAGCCGAGTTGCGTTTGTATTTCAGATGCACGACGTCGTGATCGAGTTTAGACAGCGCATCAAGAGAAAATGTCGACGGCACGCTGACTGTCGATTCGATGAAACTCTGAATGCCGGTTTCACCGTCGGTGAACGGGCACAGAAGAAGACTCATCTCGTCGATGAGATCCGCTTTCAGGAAGCCGCCGTTGATGGTGCCCCCTCCCTCCAGCAGCAAACGTCGAATGCCAAACTCGGTTGCGAGCACGTTCATCGCCACAGAAAGATCGATGGCGTCGGTGCCCGCGAACAGATACGAAATGCCATCGCGCTGAAGTTCGGCCAGATGGGCATCCGATACCTGCTCGGTCAACACCATGACCGGAGCGTCGCCATTCACCCGTCCGGTATTCAGATGCAGCTTGCCGTGCGCATCGAGTGCTACGGCAAACGGCCCCTTGACGACACCCGGCGCCCGCCAGGTAGTTCTCGGCAAGCGTTCGTCGCTCGCCACGGGTTGGGGGTCTCCTTGCGCAAATTCGGCCATCGTCACGCGACCGACTATCCATGCATCACCGTTCAGCTTCCGGTGGATCTCTTCGTACATTCCTGAGTAGTCGAAGAGGCGGGGCCAGTTCTTCGTAACGATCCGGCCATCCAGAGACGACATCATGTGCAAGATAACGTGCGGCTTCAATCTGTTTCCCCTGACCAAATGGTGGTTTCCCATGGCAGGCCGGGCAGCCTGTCATTGATGAATCGGCGTGCCGACAACTGTCGTGGCGATTGATCCGACAGCCGCCGTGCGCCAGTGTTATTCGCCGGGCGGGAAGTCCGTCGAAGCAGCGATCTCCCTTTGCGCTTCGAACCCGTCGATGCGTTTGCGCAGCACCTGTATCGTCGAATCCAATGCCTGGGAGCCCAACACTAGACGCATTGGCGCTGGCTCGACGTCTACCGATTCGATGATGCGAGCCGCCATGCGTTTCGGGTCGCCCGCCGCCAGACCGTTTTTGGGGTCGAGCATTTTCTGGAAAGCATGTGCCGGCGTGCCCGAGTAAGCAGACGTGAGCGTTGCGACGCGCGCGCTGCCATAACGGAACTCCGTGCGCGCACCGCCCGGCTCGACAATGGTCATGCCGATACCGAACGGCACGACTTCCTGTGCGACCGATTCGACGAATCCTTCAATGCCCCACTTCGTCGCGTGATACATCGAGTTACCCGGGAACGCCACCTGTCCGCCGTACGACGAGATCTGGATCACGCGGCCACTCTTCTGCTTGCGCAGATGCGGCAACGCGCTTCGGATCAGATGAATCGAACCCATCAGGTTCGTGGCGACGATGTCTTCGACCTGACTGTCGGACAACTCTTCTGCCGCACCAAACAGACCGAACCCCGCGTTGCTGACAATCACGTCTATGGTGCCCAGTTCAGCGAATGCGGTATCGACGACCCGACGAACCGCTGACGCATCTGTGACGTCGAGAATCGCGGACGCGAACGTGTCGGGAAACTCTTTCATGAAAGCCTGGGCATCCTCGGCCTTGCGAACAGTGCCCAGCACGCGGTCTCCGCGTTCCAGCAACTGGTGGGTGATTTCACGCCCAAAGCCGCTGCTGATGCCAGTGATGAACCAGGTACGTCGTGTCATAGGTGTATCTCCTGTGGTAAGCAGTCAACGTGTTCGAAGCTGCGGGTTACAGACTGGCAGTGACGCGGACCGGGGATTGGAGTCATGTCACCCACTGCTTCACGGCTCGCGCCAGGTTCTTCGTTGCGCAGCAGCGAGCGCGGTCGCAGCGAGCCATCCGGAACTCCAGTTCTTCGATCTCCGCCAGCAACGCGGTCATTTCAGCCGTTCCGTTCGAGATGCAGCGATACCATAAATAGTCGAAGCGTGTGACGGCGACCCGATAACGTTCGAGCATCGCTGCATGAGGCAACTCGTTCAACATCGTCTGATCCTTCTCGGGTAGGCACAGGAGACGCCATGCTCTCAACTATCACTGCCGCATCAGGTCATGCGATCTTCAGCAGCGATTTCAGGCGAGCAAGCGTGGTGTTCGCACGAAATGCCTGTGTCCCCCGTTCGAAGCGACTTGCGGCCGCGAGTCCGCCCACCACCAGGGGTTCGCATCCCGCGTCCCTCACCAGGTGCTCGGCCCGGGCAACGGCCGTGGAGTCGTCGCCCGCGACGGGAACCGCGAGTCGCTGACTCGCCCGATGCGAAGAAGAGTCGACTTCCATTGCATCCACGCAGCTGAAAGCACGCACCACGACGGCGCCCGGGAATAACTGCTGCGTGGTCACTCCCACGCCGCGTGCGAAAGCGTCCGCTGCAAACTGCGAGGTGAGATCCGACGATGGATTGGCGGCGTCCAGCACCAGTTTTCCGGCAAAGAGGGACCCGAATTCGCCGGCAAGTGCGGGGAGGGAGGCGTAAGGCAAAGTCAGCAATACGATATCGGCAAATAACAGAGCATCCCCGACGCTCCCAACCTTCGCGTTCTTTCCCAGATGGCCAAAATTTTTGCCGAGCCGCTCCGGATGCCGGCTCGAGAACATCACTTCATGACCCGCGCGTACCCATGCCTTGCCCACGGAGCCGCCCATCCAGCCTGCGCCGACGACGGCGATACGCAAGGAGGTCGACGAGTTTTCACCGGAAGTACTCTCTCTCATTCTGTTCTCCGCCTCTGATTACCTGGACGAACGCTGCGTGACGATAAAAATCATTATAAGATTTCGAATCCACCTCAACAATTCGCGTTCAGCTTCATGCGTTACTGAGAGTAATTCAAAAATGGTTCGTGCTGGATTTTCAGAACTCAATGCCTTCGTTGCCGTCGCTGATAGTGGCAGCTTTAGCGCCGCCGCCCGATCGCTCGATGTTTCACCTTCTGCGCTTAGTCACTCGATGAAGGGTCTGGAAGGCCGACTGGGTGTCCGCCTGCTGAACCGCACTACCCGTTCGGTATCGCTCACCGAAGCGGGCGAGCATTTGCTGGTCAGGGTACGTGCGGCGCTGACCGGCCTGGACGAAGCGCTTGAAGAAACCTCTTCCCTGCGCGCGCGGCCCTCTGGGTCAATCCGCGTGAGCGCCGCCGAATCAGGCACGGCCATTCTGCTGCGACATGTACTGCCGGCGTTTCTGATCAAGTACCCTGACATCCACGTCGAGTTCGTCATCGACAGCCGGATGGTCGACATCGTCTCCGATGGTTTCGATGCAGGCATAAGGGTCCACGAAGATGTGCCTCGCGACATGATTGCCGTACGGTTTGGCGAGGACGTCCGCTTCGCGGCAGTGGCCTCGCCCGAGTACATCAAAAGGTACTCAAAACCTTTGAAGCCCGCCGATCTGCTGAAACACCGCTGCATTAGATTCCGGTTTGAAAGCGGCAGGATCTATCGCTGGGATCTCCGCAAAGGCAGTGGAGAGACTTCGATCGATGTCCAGGGCCCGCTGACTTTGGGCAACATCAACATGATGGTCGAAGCCGCGCTCGCCGGCATCGGCATCGCATGGGTACCCGAACACAGCATTGCGGAACACCTCGCGTCAGGCAGACTGGTCGACCTGCTGCCGAAATGGAGCCCATCGTTTGCCGGGTTATGTCTCTATTACCCGGCCAATCGCCATCCGCCCACGGCACTGCGCCTGTTCGTCGAAGCCATCCGCGAATGGGCATCGACACAAAAGTTGCCGCGCTAAGGGCGCCGCGCGCAGACAGTCGGGGTGCGAGCCGACGATTTCATCCCGCTCGCACCGCCAGTTCTGAATTGCCGGCGTCGACGTTGCGGCAAGCCTAGTTCAACGTCGCCATGTCGATGACGAAGCGGTACTTGACGTCGTGCTTCGCAAGGCGAGTCAGCGCTTCATTGATCCTCTCTGCCGGGATCAGCTCGATATCGGCCACGATGCCGTGTTTCGAACAGAACTCGAGCATCTCCTGGGTTTCCCCGATACCGCCGATATTCGAACCGGCGAAGCTGCGTCGGCCCTTGACCACCTTGAACGGCTGCACTTCGAGCGCGCTGTCCGGCAGTCCGACGAGTACCATGCTGCCATCGATGGCGAGCAGGTCCAGATACATGTTCACGTCGTGTCTGGCCGACACGGTGTCGATAATCAGGTCGATCTTCGACGCATACTTCTTCATCTGCGAGGCATCCGTGCTCAGCACTGCCTCGTCGGCACTGAGTCGCTTTGCGTCGTCGATCTTGCTTTGCGACGTGGTCAGGACGACGACGTGTGCGCCCATCGCTTTCGCGATGCGAATCGCCATGTGTCCCAGGCCACCGATGCCCAAGACACCGACCACCTTGCCTGGACCCGCTTTCCAGTGCTTGAGCGGCGAGTACACCGTAATGCCCGCGCATAACAGCGGCGCCGCAGCGGCCAGGTCGAGATTGGACGGCATGTGCAGCATGTATTTGTCTTTGCAGACATAGGTCTTTGAGTAGCCACCGTAGGTCATGCCGCCGAGGTACTTGTCGGGGGAATTGAACGATAGTGTGGTGCCGACTTCGCAGAACTGCTGCAAGTCGATCTTGCAGCTCGCGCATTCTCCGCATGAATCGACGATGCAGCCGACGGCGGCCAGGTCGCCGACCTTGAACGACGTGACCGCACTGCCCAGCTCGGTCACGCTACCGACAATTTCATGCCCCGGCACCATCGGATACTTCGAACCGCCAAAATCGTCGTTGATGAGATGCAGGTCTGAGTGGCAGATACCGCAGTAAAGGATGTCGATTTTCACGTCATCCGGTTGCAGTGCACGGCGTTCGATCAGCTTTTGCTGCAGCGACTTGCCAGCTTCTTCGGCGACGATTGCTTTTACAGATTCAGTCATCTGGATTCGTTCCCTCAACGGTTTCATTGCGGCCCGCCACACGACATTGTGGCGAAGCGGCGCTGCGGCCCATGCATCGGGTGATTTTAGGAGACAAGTCCAGCGCCAACAATGCATTGCTGTCTTTACGCCTTCATGAGCGTCGCTCACAAGTACGCCGGAAGGAGAAGGTCGACTCAAGCCTCGATCAGGTTGAGAAACAAAGGTGGCTTCGCTCGTTCGGACAGTTTTCTGAGATTTTTAAGTGGAGCGTCCGAGTCAATCATGCTGCCGATTAGATCGCTGGCAGCGTCGCGAAGTATGCCTCATCCGGCGTTTGATCCGCCAAGCTCGAATGGGGTCGTTTCCGGTTATATAGCTCGATGTAGTCGCCGATGGAGCGCCTGGCATCGCTGACCGACTCGTAGGCCCTTAGGTAGACCTCCTAATACTTGATGCTGCGCCATACGCGCTCGACGAACACGTTATCGCGCCAGGCGCCTTTGCCGTCCATCGACAGCCGCACGCCGCGTTCAAGTACGGCATTGGTGAACGCGGCCGCCGTGAACTGGCTAACCCTGATCGGTGTTCACGATGTCTGGCAGCCCGTAGCGGGCGAATGCTTCTTCGAGCGCCTCCACGGCATGTATCGCTTCCAGCGTAATTGCAACCCGGTGTGCGAGAACCTTGCGACTCGCCCAATCCACTACCGCCGTCAGATAGACGAAGCCGCGCGCCGTGGGAATGTACGTTGTGTCGAGCGAATACCTGATTGGCGCGCTCGATTTTCATGCCGCGCAACAGGTATGGCCAAATCTTGTGCTGCGGGTTACGTCGGCTCGTGTTGGGCTTGCAGTAAAGCGCTTTCACACCCATACGCTTCATGAGCGTGCGCACGCGACGGCGACCCACCCCATAGCCGTCCCGGCGCAACAGACGGACCAGCATTCGCGCTCCGGCGAACGGAAACTCCGGGTGCAGTTCGTCGATCCGGCGCATCAAGTTCTGGTCAGCCGCGCTGACCTGCCGCGGCCGATAGTACGCACTCGATCTTGCAATGCCGACGCTTCGCTTGCTGCGACACCGGTAACTGATGGCCACGGTCAATCATCGCTTTGTGCTCAGCAATCCGCCTTGTTGAGCGCGCCGCTTAAAGAATCATTTTCGAGAGAAAGCTGGCTGATCTTGGCGTGTAGGGTCTTCACGTCTACCGGCGGCTCGTTCGATACCACGCCCGCCGTTCCAAAAACGTCGGCCGCATGCTCCTGCAGCTGCCGTTTCCATTCCGTGATCTGGTTCGGGTGTACATCAAACTGCTGCGCTAGCTCGGCCAGCGTGCGCTCGCCTTTGACTGCCGCCAGCGCCACTTTCGCTTTGAACGCCGCTGAGTGCGTGCGTCGGGTTCTCTTCGTCATGTCCTTGGTTCCTTTGCCTGCATTATCGCTGGCTCAAGCCCCAGGCGTTCCACCTATCCCGCTGTCCGAATTCGCGCGGCCACCTCTCATCCGCATCCGCATCCGGCATCGGACGACCACAGCCATTCGTTCCTCGGCAGCTCGCACGACGAAAACGCCCGACGCACGAAATCGGTGGTGGCATTGACCTTCATCATGATGGTGGGCGAGATCGTCGCCGGTTATTTGACAGGCTCGATGGCGTTGCTTGCCGACGGTTTCCACTTGGCTACGCACGCAGGGGCGCTCGGCATTGCCGCCGCGGCTTACGCTTACGCTTACGCAAAACGGCATGCGAACGACCGGCTTTTCAGCTTCGGAACCGGCAAAGTGGGCGAACTTGCCGGATTTGCTTCCGCGCTAATCCTCGCGGTTATCTCGCTGGCGCTTGGCGTAGAGTCGGCGTTCAGGCTGCTTCATCCGGCCACGGTCGCGTTTGGTGTCGCCGCCATCATTGCAGTGGCGGCTCGGGCGGTGAACGTTGAGCGCTTTCCTGCTGTCCGGCGGGCACGCCGGACACGGGCATGGCTCGCATCACGACCATGGACATACTCACGCGCATGGGAAAGACAACAACCTGCGCTCGGCTTACGTGCATGTGCTCGCCGATGCGCTCACTTCGGTTCTGGCCATCGTCGCCCTGCTGGCCGGTCGATATCTGGGATGGGTCTGGCTCGATCCGCTGATGGGAATCGTGGGGTCATTGGTGATCGCGCGTTAGGCCTGGTCTCTCGTGCGAGATACGGCGGCCATCCTGCTCGACAAAACCGACGAGCACATTGCCGAAGAAATCCGCGATCTTCTCGGCAAGGACGACGATGTGCGCATCACCGATCTGCACGTCTGGCAAATCGGCCCCGAAGCGCACGCTGCTATCGTCAGTGTCGTCACGACAGAGCAGGTCACGACGCCCATGATCCGCGATCGATTGCTGCCCGTTCACGAGATCCGCCACTTGACCGTCGGGCGAACCCCAATCTGACAACTCGACTTGCAACCTGCCGCGCTTTCTCTCAGGTGTTAACCCCATCAGGACAAGTCCACGGTTGACACTCCGTCCAATCCACGAATAAGCTGAAGCCATATCATTTAGATGATTTTTGCTTCTGCGGTCGAGATCAGAACACCGCCATGACAAAATCAAGACCAGAAGAACGGAGACGTAATGAGCCAGCCCGGACAGCGCGCGAGCAACTGCGACGCGACCAGCCCTGATCACTTCGCTGAGGCTTTGGCTGCACGAACGATCGACGTCGTCGACCTGATCGACTCGGGCAACGTGTCTCCCCTCCAGAAGATCATTCTGTTTCTCTGTTTTCTCGTGCTTGCCGCCGATGGGTTCGATGCGGGTGCGATTGGCTACATCAGTCCGTCGCTGGTGGCGCACTGGGGCATATCGCGGGCCGCATTAGGTCCAGTGATGAGCGCGTCGCTGATAGGGTTAGGATTCGGCGCGCTAGTCGCCGGCCCCATCGGCGACAGAATCGGCCGAAAAGCCGTACTGGTCGCCTCAGTGGGCAGCTTCGGAATATTCAGCCTGCTCGCGGCTCACGCGGAGACGGTCGGCACATTGGTCGTACTGCGCTTGCTGACAGGCATAGGGCTGGGTGCCGCGATGCCGAACGCCCTCACGCTGACTTCCGAGTACGCCCCCGCGCGCCTCCGGTCTATTTTCGTCTGCATGATGAACTGCGGTTATTCGGCCGGTCTCGTCGTTGGGGGATTCATTTCGGCATGGCTGATTCCGCAATTCGGCTGGAAGGTCATACTCGTCATCGGCGGGGTCGCGCCGATGGCGCTGGCGGTGTTGCTCGCGCTGGTGCTTCCCGAGTCGATCGAGTTTCTCGCCCTGCGCCACGATCGCGACGCAACGATTGTGAAGATTCTGCGGCGCGTCTCACCCAGTGTGAATCCAAATGGCGCCACCTTCGTCATCTCGGCAAGAGACAGCGGTACGCAGAGACCGCGCGGCTCGTTCAAATTGCTGTTTGCCGCTAATCATCGACGCGGCACCCTCATGCTCTGGCTCGCCTATTTTATGGGCCTCATGATTTATTACCTGTTGATGAACTGGCTGCCGACGCTCATGAAAGATAGCGGCTTTTCGACGCGGGACGCTTCGTGGATGACGTCGATGTTTCCGCTCGGCGGTATCGCCGGGACATTGTGTGTCGGGTGGCTGATGGACCGGATCGACGGAGCACGTGTAATAGCGGTGACGTTCGGACTCACCGCGTTGCTGGTTGCGCTCGCAGGATCGGTCTCCGGCTACCCAGGTGCCATCGGCGTGGTGCTGTTTATGTGCGGGGCCCTGCTGATCAGCGCGCCCACCGCCATGTCCGCGCTAGCAATTGCTCATTACTCGACGCAATGCCGCGCGACCGGCGTGTCGTGGATGCACGGCATCGGCAGACTGGGCGGCGTAAGCGGCGCCGCCGTCGGCGCAGTCCTGTTGAGCACCGGCTGGAACCTTAGTGCGATCTTTGGCCTGCTGGCCGTGCCCGCCATCGTCGCGGGGAGCGCAATCTACTGGATGGCGCCATCACGACGACGCGGCGAAACGGCCGTAGAACGCGTCTGACTACCGTGCTCCAGCGCGCTGCCCCTGCGGCACGGACGGGACGCGCGCCAACCTGTCGATCAGACTAGCAGCAGCGTCTTGATCGCGCGCCGTTCGTCCATCGCCTTGTAGCCTTGCGCGACATCGGCGAGTGGCAGATGGAGATCGAACACTTTGCCCGGATTTATCTTGCGCTGCAGCACCAGGTCCATCAGGTGCGGCAGAAAGCGCCGGACCGGGGCCGGGCCGCCGAGCATGTTCTTCTGCGCGAAAAACAGTTGCTGACCATCGAACTCAACGCCGTGCGGCACACCGACGAATCCCATCGAACCGCCTGGACGCGTGCAGTTGAGCGCCTGGAACATGGATTCCTTCATGCCCACGCATTCGAGCACCGAGTCGGCGCCTATGCCGCCCGTCATTTTTTTCACCTGCGCCACGCCGTCGTCGCCGCGCTCGGTGATGATATCGGTTGCGCCAAACTCGAGCGCCAGATCCTGACGCGTCTTGTGCCGGCTCATGGCAATGATGCGGCCCGCGCCCATCTGCTTCGCGGCGAGGACCCCCATTAGTCCAACGGCCCCGTCGCCAACGACGACCACCGTCGAACCCGACTGAACGCGCGCCGCATCGGCTGCGAACCAGCCTGTGCCCAGCACGTCCGATACAGCCAGCAAATCCGGAATGAGATCGTCCGGCGGCAGTTCGTCAGTCGCCACCAGCGTGCCGTCGGCGAGCGGCACGCGCGCGAGCGGAGCCTGTGCCCCTGTCATGAACTCACGCTGTTCGCAGGAGGACTGAAAGCCGAACCGGCAATGCGGGCAACTGTTATCGGACAGAACGAACGAGCCGACCACGAACTGCCCCGGCTTGATCGTCTTCACAGCGTCGCCTACCGCTACCACTACGCCGCAGTACTCATGACCCATCGCCTTGGGCGGTCCCGCTTCGTTCAGGCCGCGATACGGCCACAGGTCGGAGCCGCAAACACAGGTCGCCGAGAGGCGAATGATGGCGTCGGTCGGCTGGATAATCGACGGTTCCGTCACGTCCTCGAAACGGACATCGCCGGGTCCATAAAGCATCGTTCCTTTCATCGTGTCGACTCCCCTGATGACATGATTGTCGCGTGAGTACCCGGTCCCCACTGGATGCGGAGGCGGGCTCGAGACGCTTACTTCGGCGCCAGATCGCCGTAGAAATAGGAGGCGGTCGTGCCGCCGTCCATGAGAAAGTCGCTTCCTGTGATGAACGCGCCATCGGGGCCCATCAGCAGCGCGCCGATCGTGCCGACTTCGTCGGGCGTTCCCGCCCGGCCACAGGGGCTCAACTCGAGCATGCGTCGATAATCCGCGCCGCGAGGACCAGACAATTCGTCTTTCGCAAGTGGCGTGATGATGATGCCGGGGCTGATCGTATTCACCCGCGCACCGCGTTTGCCCCATCTCACCGCTTCGGCCTTCACGCGCAGTGAGTTGCCGCGCTTCGACAGTTGATAGGCATGCAGCGAATCGGTGACCTGATCCGGCTGAAGCATCGGCAGCGTAAGCAGTTCTTCTGTGGGTGTAAGGGCAAGCGCTTCGTCCTGCTGCGCCGTCAACGCGCCCAGACGATGCCCGGACTGCGAGGAGATGACGATACAGGAACCGCCGGGTTCAATAATCTTGCCGAACACGTCGAGCACGACCGCCGTCCCGTACAGATCGACTTTGAGAATGACGTCGGGCGAAGCCTGCGAAGGCGACACGCCTGCCGCGTGAATGACGCCGGTCACCGCGCCCATGCGGCGCGCGGTGGCGGCCAGTGCTTCGATCGACTCTCTCGATGAAATATCGACGATCTCGGTCTCGACGTCGAAGCCGGCCTCGCTGAGCGTTTGAGCCGCCGCATCGTTATTTGCCTGCCGCAAATCCGCCAGCAGAATGCGTTTTCCCGCACTGACGCGCCGCGCGATCGCCTGCCCGATTGAGCCTGCGCCGATGACGACGGTCACATTCGTTTGTTTCATAGCGCCCTCTTCCCGTCCAGTTCGAACAATCTCACAGTCTAGGCGACCGGGTGCCGAAGGATAAGCCGTGCGCCGCAGCATATCCTTATGAGCCAGATTCACCATTCACCGGACCACGCAGCGGGAGATCGATGAATTTTTCTCATCAGGCCATGCAGGCAGACACCATTGTCGCGACGCGTCGATCCGATCTATGGTGGCAGCTTGCGCCTCTACGTCCGCGCAGGCCGCATTGCCCATTGCGGGGACGCGGACACCTGATAGCCTGACTCGATCGCACGGTATTTCCAAGCCGTGCGAACCGCACCGACTGATGCAAAGGAGCCCATGCATGGATGACCATTCCCCCACATTTTCGCGGCGTAACTTCTTGATTACGAGCGCCGCGGCGGCCACCGCGATCGGCGCCCGTCCGGAACTGGCCCTCGCAGGCGATAGCTCGACCGCGCCGATTTCCGAAGCCGGTCAGTCGACGGCGCGCGTCACGCTTAACGTTAACGGACAGAAGCACACGCTGGAACTCGACACGCGCACCACGTTGCTGGACGCTCTGCGCGAGCACCTGCATCTCACCGGGACCAAGAAAGGCTGCGACCACGGTCAATGCGGCGCCTGCACCGTACTGGTAGAAGGCAGGCGCATCAATTCCTGCCTGACGCTCGCGGTCATGCATCAGGCCGACAAGGTGACGACGATCGAAGGGCTTGGCAATCCCGGGCAGATGCATCCCTTGCAGGCCGCCTTCGTCAAACACGACGGCTATCAATGCGGCTACTGCACGCCGGGCCAGATCTGCTCGGCGGTCGGTATGCTCGATGAAGTGCAGCGCGGCGTACCGAGCCACGTGAGTGCCGATCTGGTCGCCAGACCGCTTCTGTCCGTCGACGAACTGCGCGAACGGATGAGCGGCAACATCTGCCGCTGCGGGGCGTATTCCAACATCGTCGAGGCCATCACCGAAGTCGCTGGAGGTGCCGCATGAAGCCCTTCACCTACGAGCGACCTACGACTCTCCACGAAGCAGCGGCCGCTGTGATGCGGCAACCAGGCGCGAAGTTCATCGCGGGGGGCACCAACCTGCTCGACCTGATGAAATTGCAGATCGAGACGCCCCACCATCTCGTCGATGTCAACGGCCTCGGACTCGAGCGCATCGAATTGACGCCCGAAGGCGGCCTGCGCGTCGGCGCGCTGGTACGCAACACGGATCTCGCGGCCAACCCGCGTGTCCGCCAGGATTACGGCGTGCTCTCGCGCGCACTGCTGGCCGGTGCGTCGGGCCAGTTGCGCAACAAGGCAACGACCGCTGGCAATCTGCTGCAACGCACCCGTTGCCCTTATTTCTACGACACCAACCAGGCGTGCAACAAACGTCAGCCGGGTTCCGGGTGCAGTGCGATCGACGGCGTGACGCGCTCACTGGGGGTGGTCGGCACGAGTACTTCGTGCATCGCCACGCATCCGAGCGATATGGCCGTCGCGATGCGCGTGCTCGATGCCACGGTCGAAACGGCCCAGGCGGGCGGGCAGCGGCGGCGCATTCCGATTGCCGACTTCTATCGCTTGCCGGGCAACACGCCTCACATCGAAACGAACCTCGAACCCGGCGAGATCGTGACGTCGGTGACATTGCCGCCGCCAATCGGGGGCGTGCATATGTATCACAAGGTGCGGGATCGGGCGTCGTATGCCTTCGCGCTCGTCTCGGTTGCGGCCGTCGTGCAGCCGGATGGAACGGGCCGCGTCGCGTTCGGCGGCGTTGCGCCGCGACCGTGGCGCGTGGAAGCGGCCGAGGCTGCGCTGACGAAAGGCGCGAAGGGTGCCGAAGGTGCCCACGCGCTCGCCGCGAGCGCTTTCGCCGAAGCGCGCCCGACTCCCGATAACGCCTACAAGGTAGCGCTCGCCGAGCGAACGCTCGGCGCGGTCCTGTCAGAAGCGAGGGCATAACGATGAAGTTCGATACACCTGCCACGACCAATCCGATCGACCAGCTCAAAGTGGTGGGACGTCCCACCGACCGCATCGACGGTCCACTCAAAACGACCGGCACCGCGACGTATGCATACGAGCATCACGAGGGTTTCCCGGCGACGCCCGCCTATGGCTTCGTGGTCGGCGCCGCGATCCCGAAAGGCCGCATCGTGTCGATGGATCTCGCCGCGGCCAGAGCCTCGCCCGGCGTACTGAACATCGTCACCGCGGCAAATGCAGGCAAGCTCGGCAAGGGCAACTTCAATAGCGCGAAACTGCTGGGCGGTCCCGAGATCCAGCATTACCACCAGGCCGTGGCCATCGTCGTTGCCGACACGTTCGAACAGGCGCGTGCGGCGGCTTCACTGGTGCGGGTCGAGTACGCGTCGGCACCCGGCGTGTACGATCTCGCGAAAGCGAAAGACGGCGCGGGACTCGCGCGGCCCAGCTCATTCGGCGGTCCCTCGCAGACCGCGGTGGGCGACTTCGCGAGCGCCTTCGACAGCGCGCCGGTCAAGCTCGACGCGACGTACAGCACGCCCGACCAGGCTCACGCCATGATGGAGCCGCATGCGTCCATCGCATGGTGGCAAGGCGACTCGGTGAAAATCTGGACCTCGAACCAGATGATCCACTGGGGACATGGCGACGTGGCCACCACGCTCGGCGTCAAACCCGAAAACCTGCGGCTGATGTCGCCGTATATCGGCGGTGGCTTCGGCGGCAAGCTGTTCGTTCGCGCCGATGCCGTCCTCGCGGCGCTCGGCGCAAAAGCAGCTGGCCGGCCGGTAAAGGTCGCGTTGACGCGTCCGCTGATGTTCAACAACACGACGCATCGTCCGGCGACCATCCAGCGCATCCGGATCGGCGCCGACAGGTCCGGCCGCATCACCGCGATCGGTCACGAAAGCTGGTCCGGCAATCTGATGGGCGGCGGTCCTGAAACGGCGGTCAACCAGACGCGCCTGCTCTATGCCGGCGCGAACCGGATGACCGCTACCCACCTCGCGCTGCTCGATCTGCCCGAAGGCAATGCCATGCGCGCGCCAGGCGAAGCGCCCGGACTTATGGCGCTCGAAATCGCGATGGACGAGATGGCCGGCCAGCTCGGGCTCGACCCGGTGCAGTTCCGCATTCTCAACGACACCCAGGTCGACCCCGAAAAGCCATCCCGGCCGTTTTCGCAGCGTCAGCTGATCAGGTGCATGCAACTCGGCGCCGAGCGCTTCGGCTGGGCACAGCGCAATCTGCAGCCCGGCTCACGTCGCGAAGGACGCTGGCTGATCGGCCAGGGCATGGCGGCGGCTTTCCGCAACAACCAGTTGACCCGATCGGGCGCACGCATCCGGTTGGATCGCGAGGGCCGGTTGACGGTCGAAACCGATATGACCGACATTGGCACGGGCACCTATACGATCCTCGCGCAGACTGCCGCCGAAATGATGGGCGTGCGTATCGAAGACGTGACGGTGCTGCTCGGCGATTCGACGTTCCCGACCTCGTCGGGTTCGGGCGGACAGTGGGGGGCGAACAACTCGACCTCGGGCCTGTACGCCGCCTGCGTGAAGCTGCGCGGGATGGTGGCGAACCGGCTTGGCATGAGCGCCGACGACGCCGAGTTCACGGACGGTGTCGTGCGGGCGGGGGGGCGCGCGGTGCCGCTCGCCGAAGCGGCGGCCGCGGGCGACCTGACGGCCGAGGACGCCATCGAATACGGCGACCTCGACAAGAAGTACCAGCAATCGACCTTTGGGGCGCACTTCGTCGAAGTCGCCGTCGATAGCGCCACCGGAGAAATTCGCGTACGGCGCATGCTGGCCGTCTGCGCGGCGGGCCGTATCCTCAATCCGAAGTCGGCGCGCAGTCAGGTGATCGGCGCAATGACCATGGGTGTCGGTGCCGCGTTGATGGAGGAACTCGCCGTCGACCGCCGTGGCGGCTACTTCGCCAATCACGACCTCGCGAGTTATGAGGTCCCGGTTCACGCCGATATTCCGCATCAGGATGTCATCTTCCTCGATGAGACCGATCCGATTTCCTCGCCGATGAAGGCAAAAGGCGTTGGCGAACTGGGACTATGTGGCGTCGCGGCGGCCGTCGCGAATGCCATTCATAACGCCACTGGCGTGCGCGTGCGCGATTACCCCGTCACGCTCGACAAACTGCTCGGCGGCCTCCCCGCCGTGGCTTGACCATAGCGATCGCGACCGGCTTCGAGCTGCGCGGCGTCAGGGCACCTGGTCCTGACCCCGCGTCACTTTCCAACACACTCCCCGCACGTAAACCCCACGCAAGCGCGGCTTGACTTCGTTTTCCTGCCCACCTAGCATGATGCAAATCATCTAGATAGTTTGCAGTAGTTGCTGCAGACGGGACGTTCACAAAAACGAGACCGTGGTTTGTCGTCGGACAGAGGAGATAGCGATGGAGACTCGTGAAACAGGCAACGTGAACGTATCGTCGAACGGCACGTTAGCGTCGCACGAAGAGGACCGCATCTACCGGAAAATTCTCTGGCGATTGATACCGCTCCTGTTCGTCTGCTATATCGTCGCCTACCTCGACCGCATCAATATCGGCGTGGCCAAACTGCGGATGCTGGGCGATCTGCAATTCAACAATTCGATCTATGCGTTCGGCGCCAGTGTGTTTTTCTGGGGCTATATTATTTTTGAATTGCCCAGCAATATCCTGCTCGACAGGATCGGCGCGCGCATCTGGATTGCGCGAATCATGATCAGCTGGGGTATCGTCTCGACGGCCATCGCGTTTGTCGAGCCGCTTGCTCATGCCGTCGGCATTGCGCCCTCCACGATGTTCTATCTTTTGCGCTTCCTGCTTGGCGCATGCGAAGCGGGCTTTGCACCGGGAGTTGTGCTCTATTTGAGTTACTGGTTTCCTTCGCGGCGTCAAAGCCAGGTTCTGGCCGCGTTCTTTCTGGCGCTGCCTATCGGCACCATGATCGGCGCACCGTTGTCCGGCTGGATTCTGGAGGCGATGAACGGTGCACTGAACCTGCGCGGCTGGCAGTGGATGTTCGTCGTCGAAGGGTTGCCTGCAGTAATGATGGGCTTCGTCGTGTTCTTCTGCATGCAGGACCGCCCCCACAACGCGCGGTGGCTTTCCGAGTCGGAAAAAGCGCTGGTCGAACACAATCTCACGCAACGGCAGGCCGAGACAAAACATCAATTCTCGGCCGCATTGACCGACATCCGTATCTGGCTGCTTTGTGGCATCTATCTCACGTACGCAACGGGTTTTTATGGACTCGCGTTCTGGCTGCCCACCATCATCCAGTCGGCCGGTGTAAAAAGCAGCTTCGATGTCGGCATGCTGACCGCGATCCCTTACGCAATTGCCGCCGTCTACATGTGCTATCACGCACACCATTCGCGCAAGACCGGCGAGCGGCGTCTGCATGTGGCGCTACCCGTGCTGATCGGCGGGATCGGTCTGATTCTGAGCGCGGTGTGGTTCCCGAACCTGGTGATCTCGCTGTTCTTCATGACCATTGCGGTGTCGGGTCTGATGGCGGTGATGACGGTCATCTGGAGTCTGCCCGCAGGCTTTCTTTCCGGCACCGCAGCGGCCGCAGGCATCGCGATCGTGTCCTCGGTGGGTAGTCTGTCCGGCATTCTCGGCTCGTTCGTGTCCAGCATTGCTTTTGAAGTAACCGGCACGATGAAGAGCGGCACGTATGTTCTCGGCGCGTTGATGGTGCTGTCCGGTTTGATCGCGCTGCTCGCTCCGCGAAGCACTTTCGGCGACCGCAAGATCGCGCCGCAAGCCGAAGCGCCGGATGGCGCACTCGCCGTCGGCAAAATATCGCGCGACTGAGCAGGAAGCCGATCCCATGACATTCACTGGCAACCGGATCCGGACGAGCCGCGAGCTCGCCGGGTGGCATGCCGGAGCCGACGCCGAGGCGGCGCTCGACCCCGATCTCGCTATCGTCGACACGCATCACCATCTCTACGGCGACGTGGCCGATACGCACCACTACCTGCTCGCGCAACTGAACGCCGACCTCGACGCCGGCCACCGTATCGCCGGCACGGTCTACGTCGAGGCATATCACGCGGGATGGCATACGGATGGGCCGCCCGAGCTGCGCTCGACCGGCGAGATAGAGCGCATCGTGCGCCTGACTTCCCACGCATCCTGCGGACTTGCTGAACCTGCCGCACCTAACCCGGAGTCGCCGACCAGCAACGCACATCGTATTGCGATTGGCATCGTGTCTCACGTGGACCTGAGTTCGGAGCACAGCATCGTTCCGGTTATCGATGCCCATTTGCACGCGGCGCAGGGCCGCTTGCGCGGCGTACGACAACAGGCAACGTGGGAAGGCGGCAATGTCGGCAAGTTCATCACCAGCACGCCGATGCCCAGCCTGCTGGGCGATCGGCGATTCCGCGCAAACTACGCAAGGCTGCAGGAATACGGGCTCTCATTCGACGCCACGGTCTTCCATACGCAACTGTCCGATGTTGCCAGTCTCGCGGATGCGTTTCCCGACATTCCGATCGTGCTCGACCATATGGGGATTCCGATCGGCGTCGAGAACTATGCGAGCCAGCGCGAGCAGGTCGTGAAGCATTGGCGCGGCGCGCTGCGCGAGCTTGCGCTGCGTCCGAATATCAGCCTGAAGATCGGCGGTCTCGGCATGCCGGTGTTGGGATTCCGATTCGAAGCACGGGCAAGGCCTGCGAATTCCTCAGAACTCGCCGAAGCATGGGGGCCGTTCATTCGCGACTGCATTGAGGCATTCGGCGCGGGCCGCTGTATGTTCGAAAGCAATTTTCCAGTCGACCGGCAGTCGTGTTCGTACTTCTCGCTCTGGAATGCCTATAAGATCGCGACCCGCGAACTGTCGTCGGCGGAGCGGGCCGACGTCTTCGGCCGGACCGCAGCACGCGTCTACCGGCTGCCGGTACTGGATTCAAGTTCATGGAGCAGCCGGCGTGGAGCCGGCTGTTCCGAACGACAGCGTCATTGATGCGAGAAGAGCGTCGCGCCTCGCGCGAAAGCTTGCGCCCGAAAAATCATTGCACGTCCCTTGCCCACCTCGTCCTGCGCCACGATCCTCACCTCCGTCGAACCCGGAATGAACGCAAGGCTGGTCGTCTTCAGAAAATGATTGTCGTCGCGCCCGGGCATCAGTATCTGTCCAATCGGCACGCCGTTCGGACTGAATGCCATGATGCGCCCTTGTGTGTACATCGCGACGTAGACGTTGCCGTCAGCGTCCGTGCGCATTGAATCCGGCGCCCGCCCTGAAAAGTGATAAGGCACCGTCCAGCCGAAATGCGAGTATGTCGTCGGGCTCTTCAGTTCGACACGATGCAGACGCCCGGCGCCGAATTCGGTCGACCACAATACCGAGCCGTTCGGACTCAGCGTCACGCCATTACTGGCCGCCATGTTTTGCAGCACGGGCGTGATGGTTTTCATATCCGACGCAACATAATAGACACCGCCGCTCGGTTGACCAGGCGAGCCCCGGAAGTCCGTAAAGTAGAAGCCGCCGTGACTGTCGAACGTGAGGTCGTCCGGTACGAAGCCGGCACTCGCAGGCACGATGTCTCGCGCGTTGCTGCCATCTGGGTCGAATGCGACGACCCTGCCGGCTTCGAAATCGCCCACACCCGCCACGAAAATCGTCCCGTCCCGATGAATCGCAATACCTGCGGGACGAAGCGTCAGATCGGTATAAACGGTGCTGAGTTCGTTATCGCGCGACAGCCGCAGCACTCTGCCGCCGTAAATATCGACGAACAGCAGATTACCTGCGCGGTCATACGCGGGCCCTTCGAGGGCCATCGCGACATCGGACACGCTGAAGTACGGTGCGGCCGTGACAGTCAACAGTCCTCTTTCGCTTTGGGGAATGGGCGATACGCCGCGCGTAAGGTCGTTGTGCAACAGCGCGTTCGATCGGTCGGCAACACCAGTAGGTTGGAGCATCGGATTCTCCTCACTCGATCCGGCGTTCAGCGCGGACGCATCGGTTTGGCGGGCTGCGGAACGTGGGTCATCAACGTATGGCTGAAGCCGCCATCCGTGAGAATGTCCTCGCCGTTGATATAGCCGGAACGGTCGCTTGCCAGAAACGCGATCACCGAGGCCAGGTCCACCGGCTCCGCAATCCGGCCAACCGGTACGATCTGGCGGCGCGCCTGCGCCACCGTGCTGTCCGAATAGGCTGCCTCGGTTGCCGTGGTGTGGACAAGCCCAGGCGACACCGCATTACAGCGAATGCCGTGCTCTGCCAGTTCGAGCGCCAGGACACGCGTGAGCATGACGAGCGCTGCCTTGCTCACGCTGTATGCGCCGCCGCTCGGCAACGGTGCGCGCCCGCAGATGGACGCGACGTTGACGATGCTGCCGCCATGCCCCGCTTCGATCATCTGCCGCCCGAAAATCCGCGTGCAGAGCAGCGCGCCGGTCACGTTCACATCGAGTGTGTGACTCCACGCCGCCATGTCGCCGTCGAGCAGCGCTCCGCCGTAGCCGACCGAGGCCGCGTTGTTGACGAGTACATGGCAAGGGCCGATTGCATCGCCGATTCGCGCGGCAGCCGTCGAGATGTCGTCGGCGCTCTTGACGTCGGCCTTGAAGGCCTCGGCCCTGCCGCCGCTGTCGCGAATCGCGGCGGCGACCGCGGACGCCGTCTCGAGATCGCGATCGATGAGCGCGACCGACGCGCCGAGCGCTGCGAGTTCGCGCGCGGTGCCCGCGCCAATCCCACTGCCCGCCCCGGTCACGACGCAGACGCGACCGTCAAGGCCCATCCACGAGTCGGTCTGATTACGTTGCTGGTTCATGCGTGTCTCCTTCGAATATTTGATTTCCTGTCGTACTGCCATGCCGGCGCGCGCGCGCCGTTCCGGCTATGCGTTACCGTGCGGCAGCAGCACCTGGCGAATCACCGAGCCCGCGGCCAGTTTGTCGAAGCCTTCGTTGATCTGATCGAAACGCAATTGCTCGCTCAGGAGCTTGTCCACCGGTAGCCGGTCTTTCAGGAACAGATCGACGTAACGTGGAATGTCGCGCTGCGGAATTCCGCCACCCATGAACGAGCCGCGCAGCACGCGCTCTTCGCTGACCCACGACAGATGATTCACGTTGAACATAGCAGTGGTCTTGCCAACGCCCACGCCCACCACCTGACCGCCGCGTACGGTGATCTTCTGCGCCGTGTCGACCGCCACGAGATTGCCCGATACTTCGAACGCGTGATCGACGCCGCCGTTCGTCAGTTCCTTGATCTTCTCCACCAGTTCGGGATCGCGCGCATCGAAACAATGGGTTGCACCACACGCCTTCGCCAGATCGAATTTACCAGGAAGAACGTCGATACCGATGATGGTCGCGGCACTCGCTTCGCGCGCCGCCATCACCGACGTTAGACCGACGCCGCCGAGTCCGAGCACTGCAACTGATTCGCCCGGTGCCACGCGTGCACTGTTGAACACCGCTCCAGCCCCGGTAACAATCGCGCAACCGAATAGCGCGGCCACGTCCATCGGCACGCTGTCGTCGATTTTTACCAGCGCTTGTGGCGTGACCACCGCGTATTGCGCATACACCGAGACGCCGCTGTAGTGATTCAGCCGGCTCCCGTCGAGCTTACGCAAGCGACGATGGCCGGTCGCCAGCATGCCTTCGTTACGCGCACCGGACACGACCTGGCAGATACCGGGCCGGCCGTTCAGGCAGAGCCGGCACTTGCCGCAACCGGCGACAGCCGCGATCGCGACGTGGTCGCCGGGCGTCAGGCCGGTGACGCCTCGCCCCAGTTCTCGCACGATGCCGGCGCCTTCATGACCGCCGACCACTGGCAACGGGCGCTTGCGATGCCCTTCGAGTACGGACAGATCGGAATGACACAAACCGGCGCCGCGAATCTCGACCAGCACTTCGCCTTCGCCCGGCCCTTCGAGTTCCACCTCTTCGATGAGAAAAGGGTTGCTCTGCGCGAACGGCATCGGCAAGCCCTGTTCATACATGACTGCTGCGATCATCTTCATTGAATCTCTCCCGTGTTCCATGCGTTGATAATCCCGGTCGTCGGACATGACGACCGCGTTAGCCCAGTGCGCAATCGATATGCTGGGGTCGAAGGAATTCGCGCAGGCCGTCTTCGCCCCATTCCGAGCCGACACCGCTATGCTTGTAACCCGTCATCGGCGCGTCGGGCCGCAGCGGACTGCCGCCATTGATCTGCACCGTCCCCACGCGTAGCGACGGCACCAGACGCAGGCATTGGTCGCGCTGGCCGAACAGATAGGTTTTGAGTCCGAGATCGGAGTCGTTCGTGATCTCTATCGCTTCCTCGACGCTGTGATAGGGCATCACGACGGAGACCGGACCGAAAATTTCTTCGCGCGCAATATTCGACTTGTTGTCGACGCCGCCGATCAGGACGGGATTCAGATACCAGCCCTTATCGATATTCGGCCGCCCGCCGCCGGCAATGATCGTCGCGCCGTCGGCCACCGCGGCGGCCACCGTGTTTTCGATCCGTTGCCGCTGCGCGGCGGAGACCACCGGCCCGAGGGTCGTGCTGCTTTCGCGCGGATCGCCCACCTTGATCTGCGGATACACCTTGCGGCTGATCTCGGCGAACTCGTCATAGCGGGAAGCTTCCACGAGAATGCGGGTTGGCGACCCGCACCCTTGTCCCGCGTTCCGCGCGTAACGCATGTGCAGCGACAGAGCGTATTTATCGAAGTCGACGCCCGGCAACATGACTGCAGCCGATTTCCCGCCAAGTTCGAGCACGACGCTTGCCAGGCCGGTGGCGGCCTGCCGCATCACCGTGCGGCCCACCGCGACCGAACCGGTAAAGCTGACTTTGGAAATGCCCGGGTGTTCGGTAAGGGCGCGCCCGATCTCCGCGCCGCCCGCAACGATGTTGATGGTGCCGGCGGGAAAGCCTGCGCGCCGCACCAGTTCGCCCACGAATAGAACGGCGAGCGGCGCCTGCGGCGACGTGAGCAACACGGCCGTGCAGCCGGCCGCCAGCGCGGCTGCGATCTTCGTCACGCCGATCAGGATTGGATAGTTGAATGCAGTAATTGCCGCGACCACGCCGACTGGCCGGTACGCGACGCTACTCACCGCGGAAAACGCCGGGTTGAAACCGAGTTGACGGGTCCTGTCACGCACGGCCGCTTCCGCGAACCAGCGCAGGAACATGATCGGCGTATCGATGTGATTGGCCTTCAGCGATGCCGGCGTGCCGACCTCCGCGATCAGCAGATCCATCAATGGGTCGCGGTTCTCTTCGAGCAGATCCGCGAACTTCAGCAGCACCTGTCTACGGTATGCGCCGTCGCTCCAGCTCAAGTCGGCGAACGCCGACTCGGCGCTTCGCACCGCGGCATCCACTTGCGACACCGACGCCGCTTTCAATTTCGCCACCGTCGCTTCGGTCGCAGGATTTACGACCTCGAGCCACTCGCCTTCGCCGCTCACCGGGTGACCGCCAATCAGCATGTCGGTACGAATGGGAAGTCTGGATTGATCATTGCCTGTGTTGCTCATGATTCGAGTCTCCTCCTCGTGATTGCTGCTCGCTCGTGTCTCCTGGGCGAGCGCCATACCTAGTTCAGAACGAACAGGCGCTCTTCGGTCATATCCCGGATCGCGTATTTCGGGCCTTCGCGGCCCATGCCGCTGTCTTTGACGCCCCCATAAGGCATCTGGTCGGAGCGCCAGCGCGACGTGCCATTTACGATGACGCCGCCGGTCCGGATCTTCCTGATTGCCGATAGCGCGAGGTCCAGTGAATTGGTGTAGATGCCGCATTGCAGACCGTAGGGGCTGTCGCTGATGGCCTTGAAAATCGGCTCGATCGCGTCGTAGGGCTGGATCGTCATCGCGGGGCCGAAAATCTCCTTGCAGACCACATCCATTGAAGCATTCACGCCGGTGAGGATGGTGCCCGACAGTTGCGCGCCGCGGCGCGGTGCGCCACGCGTGAGATGCGCGCCGGCATCGACTGCGCTAGCAATCATCTTCTCGACGCGGATGGCGGCATTCTCGTCGATCAGCGTGCCGACTTCCGTGGACAGATCCATCGGGTCGCCGAAGCGGACGGTATCCATCTCCTTGCAGACCAGTTCGACGAAGCGCTCGTACACGTGCTTCTGCACGTAGACGTTCTGCACGGACACACAACTCTGGCCGGCGAGCATCACGGAGTTGCGCGCGCACGCTTTCGCCGCGGCTTCCAGATCGGCGTCGCCATGCACGAAGGTCGGGCCGACGCCGCCGAGTTCGAGAGCGACTCGCTTCATGCCGACCGAATCGCGAATCAGCTTGCCGACCGGGATCGAACCCGTAAAGCTTACGAAATCGACCCGTGCGTCACGCACAAGTTGCGGAGCGATCGCATTGCCGTAAAGGGTGTTGACCGAACCGGCCGGTGCGCCTGCGTCGATGAACGCTTGTGCAAACATCGACACGCAAAGCGGAGCCTTCGGCGAGGGCTTCAGAACGATGCTATTGCCGGCGGCGAGTGCCGCGCCGACCTTGTGCGCGGACAGATTCACCGGACCGTTGAAGGGCGTGATACCCGCCACCACGCCCACCGGAAACCGCATGACCATCGCGATTTTTCCGGCGCCGATCGCACTTGCGTCCATCGGCACGTGTTCACCCGAAATGCGCACGGCTTCTTCCGCGCAAAGGCGCAGCGTGTCCGCCGAGCGCTGCGCTTCGGTCATGCAGTCGCGCAGCGCCTTGCCACTTTCCCGCGACATGACGTAGCCAATCTGCTCGCTTCGTGCGGCCAGCAGGTCCGCCGTGCTGCGCAACAACGCCGCGCGTTCGTATCCCGGCATTGCGGCCATCGTCTCTTTCGCGCGGGCTGCGGCGTCGAGCGCGTCGTCGCAATCGCGAGCCGTCGAGACGGGCGCATGTCCCACCACATCGCCACGATACGGGTCGTGAATTGCATCGTAGTGTTCGGCCTCGCGCGTCTTGCCATCAATGTGCGCGGTGATCTTTCCTACCTGAAGCTGACTGCCCGTTTCGAAATCCATGAGTACATTCTCCGTTGGCATTCGTTGAGTGATGTTGCCGATCGTTGCAGCCGATCCGGTCAGGCTGCCAAGCCAGGTTCGCTCACGAGTTCCGGCACGACGGTGAAAAGGTCACCCACCAGACCGTAGTCGGCGACGCTGAAAATCGGCGCTTCCTCGTCCTTGTTGATCGCGACGATCACCTTGCTGTCCTTCATCCCGGCTAGATGCTGGATCGCACCCGAGATGCCGACCGCGATGTACAACTGCGGTGCGACGATCTTGCCGGTCTGTCCGACCTGATAGTCGTTCGGCACGAACCCCGCATCCACTGCCGCACGTGATGCGCCGAGTGCGGCGTTCAGCTTGTCGGCGAGCGGCTCGAGCACCTTCGTGTAGTTCTCGCCGCTGCCCAGACCCCGGCCACCCGAGACGATGATCTTGGCCGACGTCAGTTCCGGACGGTCCAGCTTCGTCACTTCGCGCGAGACGAACTGCGAGATGCCGCTGTCGGCAGCGGCTTCGATCTTCTCGACCGTTGCGCTGCCGCCTTCGGCTGCGACCGCATCGAAACCGGTCGTGCGGACCGTGATGACCTTGATGGGATCTGCCGATTGCACGGTGGCGATTGCGTTACCGGCGTAAATGGGGCGCTCGAACGTGTCGGCGCTGTCCACTGCGGTGATATCGCTGATCTGCGCGACGTCGAGCTTGGCGGCGATACGCGGGGTGATGTTCTTGCCGTACGGCGTCGCGGGCGCGAGGATGTGCGTGTAGTCCTTCGCGATGTTCAGCACAGTTGCTTCGATGTTCTCAGCGAGGCCGGCTTCGAGTTGCGGTGCGTCGGCCAGCAGGACCTTGCTTACGCCTGCGATCTTCGCTGCTGCATCCGCTGCAGCCTGAGCGTTGTGACCCGCGACCAGCACGTGAATATCACCGCCGATTTTCTGCGCGGCGGCGATGGTGTTCAACGTCGCCGGCTTGATCGACGCATTGTCGTGTTCTGCGATTACCAGATTCGTCATTACCCTGTCTCCTTCACAGCACTTTGGCTTCGTTCTTCAGCTTCTCGACCAGCGTCTTCACATCCGGCACCTTCACGCCGGCGGAGCGCTTGGGCGGCTCGGCGACTTTCAGCGTCTTCAGGCGCGGGGTCACGTCGACGCCGAGGTCTTCCGGCTTGAGCGTTTCCAGCGGCTTCTTCTTCGCCTTCATGATGTTCGGCAGCGTGACGTAACGCGGCTCGTTCAGGCGCAGATCGGTGGTGACCACGGCGGGCAGCGTGAGCGACAGCGTTTCGGCACCGCCATCCACTTCCCGCGCGACCGTTGCCTTGCCGTCGGCCACTGTCACCTTCGAGGCGAACGTGGCTTGCGGCAAACCCGCCAGCGCGGCCAGCATCTGACCGGTCTGGTTCGAGTCGTCGTCGATAGCCTGCTTACCGAGGATGATGAGTTGCGGCTGTTCCTTATCGACCAGCGCTTTCAACAGCTTGGCGACTGCCAGCGGCTGCAACTCTTCGGAAGATTCGATCAGGATGGCGCGGTCCGCGCCGATCGCCAGCGCCGTACGCAGGGTTTCCTGCGCTTGCGCCACACCGGCCGACACGGCGATCACTTCCGTCGCCACGCCTGCCTCTTTCAACCGTACTGCTTCTTCAACTGCGATTTCGTCGAACGGGTTCATCGACATTTTTACGTTCGCGATGTCGACGCCCGACCCGTCCGATTTCACCCGGACTTTCACGTTGTAGTCGACCACTCTTTTCACCGGCACCAGGATTTTCAACATGACTTATTCAGGGAGAGAAGGATTTACTCGGAGCGAACCGGCGGGCCGTCGTAAAAGCCCGGCCATTTATGCAGCACCAGTTCGCGGTCGCTGGCATAGGCGAAGCAGCTGTCGATTTTTCTCGGCCGGCCGTCTGCATCGAGCGACTCGGGCGCGAGGCGCCGCACCTCGAACAACGACTGGAACGCGACGGTGGCAAGCGGGCCGAGCAGCTCTTTCAAGTGCGTGCAGCTATCGGCGCCCGAGAGGCGTTCGCGAATCGCCTTCGTCCAGCCCGGTCCGATCTGCATCCCCTTAATGGACTGCAGCGTCGACGCCGCTTCGGGACAAATGGGAAATGGCGCGGCATCCGTCACGGCAACTACGTCGCGCACATGCAGATCTTCATCGACCACGAGGCGAATCGACATCTCGTGCAGCGCCTCGCCTGGTTGGAGCGACTTGCCGCCATCCAGCTCCAGCGTCCGCGAGCGCGTGTCGAGCAGATGTGCCTCGATGTCGTACAGCCCATCCATGCGCCGATAACCGCGCAAATCGATGCGGCGGCAATGAAGCTCTTCGCGCGGCTGCGAATCCGGCAACGGCATGACGCTTATCTCCAGGAGGTGAGACTGGCGGTTCAAACGGAGCGTGCGGGGCTCGCTTCGCGTAACGTCTCGTGCTGACCGATCACTCCTTCCTCTTCCAGCGCGGCGAGTTCCTGCGCCGAGTGACCGAGCCAATCGCCGAATACCGAGTGGTTGCTCGCGCCGAGCGGCAAACTCGGTTCGATCGCCCGTCGCGACACGCCTTCGAAGACGAGTGGCGAATGCGGCAACACGACATTGCCGAGTTCCGGGTGATCGATGTTCTGCAAGCTTCCGCGCGCGTGCATGTTCTCGTCGTGCATGACCTCGTTGAGGTCGCGGACGGGCGCGCACGGTACTTTTTGCGCAAGCATCCGCTGGGCGATTTCGTCTTTGCCGAGCGTCTTCGTCCAGCTCTCGATCAGTTCGTCGACGGCGGCGAAATTCGTCACGCGGCTCGAGCGGGTCAGAAAACGCGGATCGTCCTTGAGATCGCCGCGGCCCATCACATCGAGAATCGCACGGAAGTGATGGTCGCCCGGCGCATTGAGCACCACGTAGCCGTCGACGGTCTGATAGACGTTGTACGGAGAAATGCCGAGCCCGCCATGCCGGTTGCCGGTTCGGGCCGGCGCGGCCGCACCGCGCGCGTGCAGCATGCCGAGATTGGACGCGAGCGACGCGTAGGTGGCGTCCTGCATCGACACTTCGACAACCCGGCCCACACCCGTGCGTTCACGCTCATAAAGCGCGGTCACGATGGCGGCGTACAGGTGAATGCCGGCCATGAAGTCGCAGATGGCCGCGCCGGATTTGACAGGCGGCTGATCGGCGAAACCGGTCGAGTTAATCACACCGCTCATCGCCTGCATTACCAGGTCCATCGCGGGATAGTCGCGGTACGGTCCGGACTTGCCGTATCCCGAACTCGATCCATAAACGAGGCGCGGATTGATCTTGTGCAGTTCTTCCGCGCCGATGCCCAGGCGGTCCATCACGCCGGGCGCGAAGTTCTCGACGAGAATGTCGGCGCGCGCCACCATCTCCTTGAGCAGCGCACGACCTTTCTCGCTCTTCAGGTTCAGCGTGACGGGCTTCTTGTTGGAATTGAGCATCGCGAAGGGCAACGCGGCGCCGCCCATATCGCCGCGGCTGCGCAGATGTTCGCCGGTAAACGGCTCGACCTTGACGACTTCCGCACCGGCCATGGCCATTAGAAAAGTGGCATAGGGTCCGTTATAAACATGCGAAAGATCGATGACCGTGACACCCGATAGCGGATAGCCGCCCACCGTCCGGCGCTCCGCGGAATTATTTTCTGTCGACATCTTGCCTCCTCAATGATCATGTCTTGAGCAGGCCCGTTCAGGCCTGCAGTACTGTTCAGGCCAACTACAACGCTGCGCGTTCCGCGCGTTGCAACACGCGCTGCGCAGCGCGCAGATGCGGACGGTCGAGCATCTTGCCGTCGATCGCGACTGCACCCGCGCCAGGCGAATTTTCGAAGGCCGCGATGACCTGTCTCGCGTATCCGGTATCTTCGCTCGAAGGCGTGAACGCCGCATTGATGACTGGCACCTGGTCCGGATGAATCGCGGCCTTCGACGAAAAGCCATCGCGTACGGCTTCTTCGGACTCGGCGCGCAGCCCGGCCGCATTGCGAAAATCTGTATAGACGGCGTCCACCGCGTCGACGCCCGCAGCCGTCGCACCCAACAGGGTCATGCTACGCGCCAGCGCATACGGCCCGGCGTAGCGCCCGTCGGGAGCGCGACTCGAACGCGCGCCAATATCGGCGGAAAGATCTTCGCCGCCCCACAACATTCCACACAGGCGAGCGTTGCGGGCGTTCGAATACGTCTGCATCTCGAACAACGCCGCCGCCGTCTCCGTCACGATGGGCAGGACCTTGGTCGACCCTTCCGCAATGCCAGCACGTCTTTCGATGGCTAACAGCCACGTGGCCACTGTCGCAACATCCTTCGCGCCATGCGCCTTCGGCAGCATGATGCCGTAGGGCCTGGCTGCAACAGCGACCGCGAGGTCCTCGGCGGTCAATCCCGTGTCGATACCGTTCACCCGCACGAACAGGCGGATGCGATCGCGATGTTCCTGAATGAACTCGGCACATGTTCCTCTCGCGCGGGCCTTATCGGCGTCTGGCACGGAGTCTTCCAGGTCCAGAATCAGTGCATCGGCGCCGCTCACCATCGATTTGGCGAGCTTGCGGGCGTCGTGGGCAGGAACGAAAAGCAGCGAACGCATGGTTATCCTCGTGTGATGTTCCGGATCGGGCGGATGTCGAAGCCTAGAAAGTGCCTAGCCCCAGGAAACCGTCGACCGGGTCGAAGTCGGCGAGCAGTTTTTTGCCGACCAGGTCCTTCAAGGTTTCGGTCGCGCCGCCGCCGAGCGTGCCGTAACGCACGCCGCGATAGAAGCGCGAAACCGGGTACTCGTCGGTAAAACCGTAACCGCCGTGCACCTGCAGCGCTTCGCTCGTCACGCGGATCGCCATTTCATTGACGAACATCTTCGCGATAGCGGCCTCGTGCGGATCGGGAAACGGATTGGCGGTCAGACACGCGCGATAGAGCAGGCTGCGGCCCGCTTCTATGTCGCGATACATTTCGGCAAGCTTCCAGCGGATGCCCTGGAATTCGCCGATCGTCTTGCCAAAAATCTCACGCTCACGCACGTACTTGATGGCTTCTTCAAATGCGCCTTCCGCGAGACCGAGCGATACGCTCGGATTCAGGCAGCGCTGGGTATTGAACGCCGAAAGCAGCTTCTTGAAACCGCCTTCACGCAGAATCACGTTTTCGACCGGCACTTCACAATTTTCGAACTGGATCTCGGCAAGGTTCTCTCCTCCCAAGGTGTGATAGCGCGCGGTGACGTTGAAGCCCGGCGTGTTGCGATTGACCAGCACGCAACCGATGCCTTCGCGACCCGGCAGACCGTCGATCCGCGTGAACACCACGAACCACTCTGCCTCGTCCGCGCGGCTGATCAGCGTTTTCGTGCCCTTGACGATCGCACGGTCGCCCCTGATGGTGGTATTGGTTCGATAGTTCGGCACGTCGGTGCCCGCATGCGGTTCCGTCATGCACACCGCCAGCATTGCGTCACCCGTGCAAACCTTTGGGAGGATGTCGCGTTTCATGTGCTCCGGCGCATAGGTGGAAATGACACGCACCTGAACGCCCACTTCACCCATCAACGCCATCGACGTGGCATAGCAAACTTTCGACACTTCCTCGAGCACGAGGGCGGTATCGAACACCGGCAGATTCGAGCCGCCGTATTCTTCTGGAATCGACATGCCGAGCACACCGATTTCGGCAAGGTCACGGAGGTTTTCCCATGGGAAGGTCCCATCGAGCCACTTCGTTGCGCGATCGCGGAAGCGGTCCCGCGCGAGTTCACGAACGGTGCCGACCAGTGCGCGTTGTTCCGGCGAGAGCTGAAGTCTGTTGCTCATTATGTCTGTCCTCTGGTTTGATGACCGCGCTGCCGCACGGTGCTGCTTCTGATATCTGCTTTCGATGCAATTCGACCTATACCTGCGTCACGGCCTTCTGCTGCTGGTAGTGGTCCCTGACGAGATGTTCCAGTTCGCCCACGTGATCGGCCATTGCCGCGGACGCAGCCGCCGGGTCCCGGTTCAGGCACGCGAACAGAATCTCCTCGTGCGCGGCGATTACATGTTCCCGATTACCTGCCGTGTAACGAACGCCATGCTGCTCGCCGTGCGCGAGCAGACTCATCGTTCCCCAGAACGTCTCCAGCACGGAATCTCCGCTGGCACCGGCTACGATGCCGTGAAAGACGCGGTTTTCCGCGACGAACGCTTCCTGCGATTCACAGCCCGTTTTCATCCGTTCAATCGACTGCCTCATTGCATCGAAATCTTCTTCGTTGCCGAGCATGGCGGCATGCGCGGCCAATGCCGGCTCGATCACTTCTCGTGCGCGCACTACAGCTGAAAACGGCACGCCGTTGAACCTGAAATAGATCGACAGACTTCGCGCGAGCATTTCGAGCGTGGGTCGCCGGATCACGAGTCCACCTCCGGGTCCTGGCCGCTGACCGAGGACACCCTGCGACTCGAGAATGCGGATGCTTTCGCGCAGTGTCGGTCGACTGACGTCGAACCGCTCAAGCAACTCCGCCTCCGTCGCAAAGGTCTGGCCGGGCTCGATCTGCAGCTCGGAAATCTCTGCGAGAAGTTCCATCGCGATGATCTGCGATTTCCCAAGCCACGAGCAGGAATTGCGGACACTCATTGCGCCGTCTCGGTGAAACGCGGTTCGCGGCGTTCTTCGAACGCTGCGAGACCTTCCGCATAATCGGCCGAACCCAGCACGGCCGGCAGCGCTTCGCGCTCGAGCTTCAGCCCGTTTTCAAGCGATACGTCCAGCCCGCGGTACACGAGCCGTTTGATCTCGGCGAGCGCGCGCCCGGAACGCGAGGATATGAGCGCCGCCATTTCGCGCGCCCGCTCGTCGAGCTGGTCCGCCGCGACGATCTCATTGACCAGGCCGATCTCGAGCGCGTACTCGCTCGTCACGGGTTCGCCGCTCAGCATCATTTGCAACGCGCGGGCGGAACCAATCAGGCGCGGGAGGCGCTGCGTTCCGCCTGCGCCAGGAAATGCGCCCACCCGGCTTTCCGTCAGACCCAGTGTGAGCGCCGGTGCCGTCAGGCGCATATCGCAGGCAAGCGCCAGTTCGAGGCCGCCGCCCAGCGCCAGGCCGTTCAATACCGCGATGCTGACAAAGCTCGCGTCGGCAATCTCCTCCAGCGCCGCTCTGATGCCGGCGTTGTGTGCAAGACGCTGCTCGAGATTCATGCCTTTGCGCTCCTTGAGATCGGCACCCGCGCAGAATGCGCGGCCGCTCCCGCGAAACAGCACCACTTTGGCGTGACGCCGGCGCGCTTGGGCTATCGCTTCTCTCAACGCGTCGACGGTGGCCACGCCCAGCGCATTCATGCGTTCAGGGCATTCGAAACGGATCTGAAACACGGCATCGCCGATCACATCGAGAAAGAGATCCTGGCTCATAAGTATCCTTGTCGCTTTGTTAATTAGATTCAGGCGGCCGCTTTCTTCGACACCCGGCTCAACTCGCTTTTTGCGCCATGCATGGCGCGCATCAGACTGTCCCGGTGATCGGGATGCGCAATAGCCAGCAGCCGGATGGCACGCTCGCGCAGTGCGCATCCGCTCAGATGGGCAACGCCGAATTCCGTAACGACGATATCGATGTCGCTGCGTGCAGTGGTGACCGGCCGGTTGAGCAGCGACGCCGAGATGCGTGACTGCCGGCCGTCGGCAGTGGTCGAGGGCACGGCGATGATCGAATGACCACCCGCCGACGCCACGCCCGCCCGAACGAAATCGATCTGCCCGCCGACTGCGCCAAGATAACGGTCGCCGGCGAGTTCCGAGTTCACCTGACCTGTCAGATCGATTTCGATCGCCGAGTTGATCGTGTAGAAGTTCGGCATTGCCGCGGTCACTGCCAGGTTGTGCGTGTATTCGACGCTGCGCATGTCGATCAACCCCGACGACTGAGCAAAGTCGCGCAGGCGCCGTGTGCCGAACAGCCCGCCGGTCACCGTCTTGCCTGCGTCGCGGCCTTTGAAAGCGTTGGTCACGACACCGCGTTCGACCAGATCGACCAGCGCATCGGACACCACACCGCTATGAACCCCCAACTCGCGATGCGCGTGCAACGCGAACGCAACGGCGGTCGGCAACGTGCCTACGCCGAGTTGTACCGTCGCCCGGTCCGGTATGAGCGAAACGACCTGACGAGCGACTTCGAGTTCGACTGCGGTCGGTTGAGGATCCGGCATATCGACGATGCGTCCATCGCTTTCAACCAGCAGATCGATATCCTCCGCTTGCACCATCGCATCGCCCGAGGTCAGCGGCAGAGCCGGGTTGACGAGCGCGATGACCAGCCTCGCGGTGCGGATCATTGCCTGAGTGAAGTCCGAGATGACGCCGAGCGTGAAGTTGCCGTCGGGCAGCGGCCGCACCGCAATGAGCGCGACATCGACGCGTACCTTGCCGTGGCGCAGCAAGCCTGGAACGGCGCTGACATGACAGGGAATGATGTCCGCAAGCGCGGTGACCCGACGATTCGTGCCGGCGCCGTTGAACGCGCGCAAAATGAAATGCTCCGCGAGTTCAGGCCGCAACGTCGCCGACGATGTCAACCCGAACAGCAAGGTCGGCATCTGCAACTCGTCCCCCTGTGCCACCAGGACTTCCGTAAGCGCAAGCGGCTCGCCGGGTCCCTGAGGCCAGGCGATCACGTCTTGCGGCTTCAGGTATTCAGCGAAGCGCAGCTGCGCGAGTGAAATTGTTTGGCTCATTGCTGGACTCGTGGATGTTGTGACTGTCTCGCGAAGCTTCAGGAAGCTGCGCACTACGAATAGTTAAGCGCTTCGTTTAATTTACTTCGTTTAATTCATTTAGATGATTTAATTTTAGCGTGATGAGTGTTCGTGTCAAGAGCGGGCATGGCGGGGTTTACTCGGTTATCGAGTGCTCGTTTCGTTCGCTTCAGCGCAGCGGCGATAAAACACGCACCAGTTCGCGGGCGTCTTCCAGAACCGGAAGCGAATCGACGACGGCACGCAGTCGAGTCGCGGCGTCGTCGGCGAAGCGGATCGCGGACGCCTTGAAACAATCCTCGGCCTTGGCGTCGAAATCGCGTGGCAACATGGGTCGTCGAGGATTGCCCAATGGAATGTCGACCTGACGTTTGAATGTCCTGCCATCGACGGTTTCGACCGTCACCGCTGCTGGAGAAACGTTGCGACTCCACTTGCGCTCAATCTCTCCGTCGATGCAGGGCTCGACGCGCTGGGCCAGGTCGAGGATCTCTTTACGTCTGATCGCGCTTTCGCTGAAATGACCCAGCCCGATATAGCCATCGGTCATGGCCGCAGCCACGGTGAACGGAATACTGAACTGCGCATGGACGATGGTGGCGGGTGCTCGACGCACGGGTTTCGGCGTGCAGACCGCTTCATACGCTTGCCGGGTCACGCCGACCCTGATTGAGCGGATGTTTTCCGGCGAAATCTCGTGTGTCTTCTTCAGATCGAGCGCCGCGTCGATCGCCGTGTGATTGAAGCGACAGCATGGGTAAGGCTTGTAGCTCAACTGCATGAACTCATAGCTTTCTCCGAGACCGTCGCGCAGCTTGGCCGGATCACAACTGTCGCGCAGATAAACTCTCAGGAACCCATCGATCCCCTCGAACGTTGCCTGCGTCCCTCTCACGCCACGCTGCGCCAGTTGCACCGAGATGAGTGCGGACTGTGCTGCGAAACCCGGCTGCATCCGTTTGGTCAGCGCGCCGTCCCGCGTCACCTGATGATTGCCCGCGACCTGCGAGTAGATAATTCCCAACGCATTGATCATCTCGGTTTCGGTGAGTCGCATGACGCGCCCGGCGGCGACCGTTGCAGCAAAATGCCCGAACAGCGGCGTGTACATATACCCGCTTTCAATTATCCCGATGCTCGTGGCCACTCCTAACCGGCAGATGGTCTCCAGCCCCGCGGCCACACCGGCAATCAGGTCGGCGCCCGAGGCGCCGAATTTCCATTCAAGTGCGGCGAGCGCTGCCGGCACCACCGAGACACCCGCATGCAGCACCGCACTGTCGTGTGTATCGTCGTAGTCGCGGGCGTGACACATGGCCCCGTTCACCCACGCCGCGTGATGCGCCGGGACTTTGTCACTGAAGACCAGAATGGTCGCCTGTGGCGCGCCGCCCCATTCGCCGACAAGTTCGCGCATGTCGCCTACGCCCCGGGCGCCCGATCCCGCAACGGCACATATGAGCGTGTCGAACAGGTTCGCGCTTGCCGCGGCGATGACATCGGCTGGTAACCGGTCGATCGTCAGTCCGCATGCGAACTTCGCCAGATCCGACGCGAAGTCGTCGTCGGCACTGGTTGCGCGCCGGCGCTGCTGCGTTTGTCCCGTCTGTTCCGGCGTCTTCTCACTCCACGCTGCATCCATGTCGACTCCTGTTGTTTGTTTCAGAGGACTTTGCCATTCCCGCGCTTCCACAGAGCACATGCTTGACATCAGATGAATTTCCGAATTAGGATCGAAAAACGATTTAAATAATTTATCGTCGCTATACTCGTGACTTCGCACCTCCGTGTTCCCTCGACAAATTCCCGCGTCTGCACGCGATGGAGACTCCCTGATGAATTCCCGAGCACCCAGCGGTTATCTGGGCAAATCCCAAATGGTTGCTCAGCAGCTTCTGGCGCAAATCGCCGAGTCCGATCTCGAACCGGGCCAGACGTTTGCAACGGAAGCCGAGTTGCTGCAGCGGTTCGACGTCAGCAGACCGACACTGCGTGAAAGCGTGCGTATTCTCGAAGCGCAAGGCGTTCTCGAACAACGCCCGGGGCCAGGCGGCGGTCTTGTCATTCGCCGGCCCAGTCTCGATATGCTGGCGGAGTACCTGTCGATCTATCTGCGCTTTAACGGCGTGCCCTTTCTTGCCGTATTGAAAGCACGCGAAGTGATCGAGCCGGCGCTGTCGGCGGAAGCTGCCCAGCATGGCACCGAGGAAGACTTCAACGAGATGCGCGCGTCGATCGATCGCATGAAGACAACGTGTAAGGAACAAGTCGATTTCGTCGACGAAAACCGCACGTTTCATAGCATCGTGGCGCGTGCGAGCGGCAATGCCGTTCTGGAAACGTTCTGGGGGACGATTGGTTTGCTGGCGCACGGCGAACATCAGGGATTGCGCTATACGTTCGGCAACTGGAAGCATGTGATTGCCGCTCATCAGCGCATTCTCGACGCATGTTGCCGGCGCGATCCCGCCGATGCGGCTACCGCCATGGCGGAACACGTCGGGGCACTCGAACACCTGGTACGCGACCACTACAAGCACCTTTTGAAAAAACCGACCAGCGTGCGCGACCGGCGTGGCGGCAGCAGTCGCTAACGCCTCGTTTCAGTCGACCAGCGGCTTGTGTGCCGTCTCCTTGAGCGTCACGACCACCGAGAGGGACACCAGCGCGGTCGCTATAACAAAGAAGCTCGGCGACAATTCGGACCCTGTCAGTTTGATCAGCAGTTCGGAGATGACCGAGGCGAAACCGCCGAAGATCGTCACCGAGAGCCCATAGCCGATCGACACGCCGGTCGTGCGCAAGCGGGTCGGAAACATCTCCGCCATTGCCGCCGTGCAACTGCCGGCGATCAATCCAATGAGCGCATTGCAGAAGAGGATGGCGAGCAGCACGGTGAGCACCGAGGTGCTATGCAGGAACAGCAGAAAAAGTGGGTACGAGAAGAAGACAAAGCCGATAGCACCCGCGAGCAGCGGCGGCTTTCTGCCTATTGCGTCTGAAAGAAGGCCGGCAGCGAGAATGCATATCACCATCATCACGAAGCCGGCGGTGGTGATCCACAATGCGTCGGCGCCGCGGATATGTCCGTGCAACGTGAGAAACGCGGGGACGTAGACCATGTACACGTAGTAAGAAACAAACCAGACGCTTGAAAACGCAATGGCTTTCAGGCATTGGCGCCACGCGGGATCAACCCGGTTCGCCTCGCTCGCGATCTCACCGTCGTGCACCGCCGTCACATACCGCGGCGTCTCCTCGACTTTCGAACGCAGGTAATAACCGATTGGCGCAATGACCAACCCGCCGAATAGAAAAGGAATCCGCCATCCCCAGGCTTCGAGCGAAGCATAGTCGAGTGTCGTCGACAGGATGGCAGCAAGTCCGGAGCCGACAAGCGTGCCGCTGACCGCGGTGGCATGTGCAAAACTGCTGTAGAAACCGCGTCGTTGCGGCGGCGCCCATTCGACGAGATAGGCCACCGCATTGCCCGCCTCGCCGCCTGTCGAGAACCCCTGTATCAAACGGCACAGTACGAGAAGCAAAGGCGCAGCGAGGCCTATCGCTGAATAGGTTGGCAACAGGCCAATGGCAACCGTGGCTGCGCCCATCATCGGCAATGCGACGAGCAGGGCGAATTTGCGCCCTTTCAGATCGCCCAGCCTTCCGAAGAAGATTGCTCCGAGCGGCCGGGATACGAAGCCGATTCCAAATACTGCGAAGGAGGCGATCAACGCCGTTGCGTGATCGGTCGGCGAAAAAAATTGATGTGAGATCACCGTAGCGAAGTAGGCATAGCACGCGAAGTCGAAGAACTCGAGCGAACTGCCGACGACCGTACACAGAACTGCTTTTTTTCGCTTGATTGCGTGAGCATCGTCGGCGGACGTTGCGCCGGCCGCTCCCAGAACGTGTGAAACCATTGCTGTCTCCTGAGCATTTTCGACCCAGCGGGACCTTCTTATGGTGTCCTTGCCGCCAACCTACGGCATCCGCCCGAAATCATCTAAATGGTATATAGAGAAGCTTATGCGGACGGCGACGCACGTGTCAACACTCACTGCCCCGCTCTCGGGTAAACACCAGAACCCAACCGGGTGCGAAGGAAGCGACGGCTGACCTGCTCATCAGTCATTCAAGAACTTGTGACGTATCGAATGACGCATACCGCTCCGATGATTATTGAAGAGTTCCTGAGATTGCCGATTGCGGCCACAGCGTCCGGACCGGTCGACTAAATACCCCGACGCTTTCTGATAGGCACCTTCGAGGAAGATAGCTGTGCGCTTCGAACGGAGTTAATCCACCATCAGACTTACCTGGTTGAAGTGTTGATGGCTACCGTTGCGCCGGCAGAGGTTTGCACGCCCTTGCCCTGCGTGCACACATACGCCGCGCTAAAACGACGCCGGACCGCACATGTATGCGAGCGTCCATAATCGTTATCCAAGTCGAAATGCAAATCCCGTGTTCGTTCAACAGGGTTCCAATTTTGGCCAGATGTACTGGTAGTGGCATAGTCAGTTGCAGAGCTCCGTTCCCCACTGGCTTGTCTTGCCATTCTTGTTTCTGTGATGCAGAAAGACGAGGACGCCGCAGCGATAAATTGCCCCAATTGATTTCGAAACCGCGCACGTGAGCAATCTCTCCACCATCCGCAAGCAGATCGAGACGTCGCATTCGCAGATGAGTGGCGTATTCCGGAAGCTGACCAACGTTGGCGCTGATCGAAGGGAACTATGCTACCTCGTCGCCTATGTCGGCAAGTCTTTGGTCACCGGCGTCAAGGAAGCGTTATCGACGGCGCAAAAAGCTTGGCATGTACTGGAAGAATGCTGGATGGATAGCGCTGCCTGACTTCGACCTGTATGTAAACGCCGGTCACGCTGACGGGACCTCATATGCCAAGTGAGAAGCAAATGTCAGGGAGGTTCGACCCTCAAAACGGTGTGGGCTTAAGAGCAGGGCGGCCGATCTTGAAGGATCAAGCTACTATGCAGAGATACTTGATGACGACGTAGTCATTGATACCGTATTGCGAGTCTTCGCGTCCTAGCCTCGAATGCTAGACGCCATCGAACGGCGCGACTTCATTCGAGATTAGTCCGGTTTCGATGCCGACCATACCGTACTTCAGCGTTTCGGTCACGCGCCCGACGCTGCCGATATGCGCCTGCAGAATTACGCAGCGAGGCCGAACTCGGTGTTTTTGGCGAACGGCAAAACCTCGCCGTCGGATGAGAACTTGAAGGGCGACGCGAGCGACCCGAAGCTTTCCTCCTTCGCCACTATAATGTCCGGCGTGACACTCGTCAGCACGGTCGGCTCGAAGAAGCCGTAACCGAGCGCATGACGCTTGCCCCCCAAGGCGAGAGACCATCGCGCTGGGTACGCGCACCTCGGCGATCTGCAGCACGTCGCCCTTCAGCGCTCAATTTTCTCCTTGAGCCTGCCGCCGAGCGCAACAGCGCCGTCGCAAAGCTCTTCATCGTAATGATGTTGAGCACCGCATGCGCTGCGGCCAGCGCGAGTGGATTGCCCGCATATGTGCCGCCGAGCCCGCCAGGCGAGGCCGCATCCATCATCTCCGCGCGGCCGACCACGCCCGACTGAGACATTCCGCCCGCCAGCGACTTCGCGATCGTCATCAGATCCGGCACGACGTCGTAGTATTCCATCGCGAAAAGGTTGCCGGTATGCGCAAAGCCGTTCTGTACTTCATCGGCGATGAGAAGAATGCTGTGCTCGTCGCATATCCGGCGCAGGCCGCGCACTAGATCGGCAGGCGTGGGAACAAAGCCGCCTTCGCCCTGCACAGGTTCGAAAATAACTGCGCCGACGCGCTTCGTTTCGAAATCGGCCTTGAACAGGTGCTCGATTGCGCGCAGCGAATTGGCCAGCGACACGCCATGCAACGCATGCGGAAACGGCCCGTGAAAGACGTCCGACAGGAACGGCCCGAAGCCAATCTTAAACGACGCGACCTTCCCGGTCAGCGCCATGCCCAGCAGCGTGCGGCCGTCAAAGCCGCCCGTGAACGCGATCACGCCCGGACGGCCCGCCGCCGCGCGCGCGATCTTCACCGCGTTCTCGACGGCTTCAGCGCCAGTCGTGGAAAACGCAGTCTTCTTCGCGTGCAAGCCCGGCGAGCGTGCGCTGATCCGCGAGCGGCACATACGATTCGTACCGCACGATTTGATAGGCGGTGTGAGTGTAACAATCGAGCTGCGCGCGAATCGCCTCGACGACCTTCGGATGACGATGCCCCGTGTTGCATACCGCAATGCCCGCTGCAAAGTCGATAAAGCGGCGTCCCTCGACATCCCACAATTCCGCGTTTTCGGCGCGCGCGGCGTAGAAATCGCCCATCACGCCTACACCGCTCGGGGTCGCGGCGTTCTTGCGGGCTTGCAGGTCGGCGTTTTTAGTGTGGTAAGCACGGGAACCCCCTTCGCGCGGAGCGCATGTCGATGGTGGCCGCATCGGCCGATTTAATTAGAGATGACTATAATGAGTTTTGGCTCCTAGCATTAGAGCCATTTCAATTAATCTACAGGAGCCAGTTGGGATGTCGAACCGCGCAAGCTTGCTTTCCGATTGGTTGGCACAGCGTATCGATCGCAGCAACGGCCAGCCGATCTACCAGCAATTGCACCGGCTCCTGCAGCAGGCAATCCTCACGCGCGAGCTTGCCGCTGGCGCGAAAGTACCGTCGTCGCGGCTGCTCGCAGCCGAGTTAGGCATCGGGCGCAATACGGTGACGCATGTCTATGAGCAGCTCGCGCTTGAGGGTTACATGTTGTCGGCGACCGGAAGCGGCACGTTCGTTGCGCATAGCGCGCCCCACGAGTTTCTCTTCGACGACGCACCGCCCGCCGCCATCGCGTCATGCGGCACGGCTTCGGCGCTTTCGATGCGCGGCGCGCGGCTAATCGCGGGCGCGGGCGTCTCCAGAAGGCAGGGCGGCGCTTTTATGCCGGGCGTGCCGGACGTCTCGCGGTTTCCATCGCATGTATGGAGCCGCCTGCACGCAAAATACTGGCGCGGCCCACTACCTGATCTATTGACCTACGCCCCCGGCGGCGGCCACGCGAGATTGCGTGACGCGCTCGCACATTACCTGCGCACCTCACGCTCGGTGCGGTGTGCGCCAGAGCAGATCATCGTGACGACTGGCATCCATCAGTCGATCGACCTCGCCGCTCGCCTGCTCGCGGATCCCGGCGACACGATCTGGACCGAGGACCCATGTTACTGGGGCGTGCGCAGCGTGCTGCAAGTGTCCGGCCTTGATTTGAAGGCGATTCCCGTCGATGCGGAAGGCATCGCGCCGACGCCCGCAGATTTTGCCTCGCCCCCGAAGTTGATGCTCGTGACACCGTCGCATCAATATCCGCTTGGCATGGTGATGAGTCTTGCGCGTCGCCGCATGCTGCTTGAATACGCGCGCCAGCATCGCTGCTGGATCATCGAGGACGATTACGACAGCGAATTTCGCTACGGCAGCCGGCCGCTTGCATCACTACAAGGCATGGATTCGAATGGGCAGGTGATCTATGTCGGCAGTTTCGGTAAAACGTTATTTCCGGGGCTGCGCATCGGCTACGTGGTCGTGCCGGAAGCGCTGGCGGAGAACTTTGCTATGGCGAGCGCCGAGCTTTATCGCGAAGGACAGCTGTTGCAGCAGGCTGTACTCGCGGAATTCATCGAACAAGGGCATTTCACCACGCACATTCGACGCATGCGCACACTTTATTGTCAGCGCCGCGACGTGATGCTTGAGACCATTGTCCGCCGTTATGGAGACGCGCTCGCGACCGCAGGAGCCGACGCCGGCCTGCATCTCGTGCTCAAGTTGCCCAAACACGTCGACGATCGCGCGCTCGCCATCGCAGCGCTCGCCGAGGGCATCGTGGTGCGACCGTTATCCGGCTATTACGCGCATCTGTCAGACGCGGAGTCCGGATTGCTCATTGGCTATGCGTGCGTGCATGACAATGATATCGCTCCAGCATTCGACAGACTAGCTCAAGTCATCGACCGTTTCGTGAACCCTGCCACACATGACCTCTGAAATTCCATCACTGTTTGGATCGGCATTAATGGCAATGTTTGCGATTACACCGATGCGTAGCGCCTGACAAGACCGAGACTCTAATCACAGGTGTTCCGGTCGACTAGGGTATAAATTTTTTAGTACCATTGGCAATGGACGAATCCCTCGACTTGCCAGCCGCACGCTGCAGAGTCGACTCAAGAATTCGCACAAAATGTGACGGAGGTATAGTTCGAAATGTCCGGCCGAACTTCTCAGAGGGCACCCTTTTCCTTCAATCGTAAGCGTGTCTTAATTACCGTGTAGATAGCCTCATTAATTGGCGAATTTGGTGTCCACCAATAAATGAACTGACCCCGAAGGTTGGACGGTGTGACAGCTATGCTGCTGCGAGCTGAGACCGGTATGCGACGGGGCTCACGCCTCCTAGCTTCATCTTGATACGTTCGTGATTGTAGTAGTGAATGTAGTTTTTCAGTCCGGCGTGGAGTTCATCAACGTCTCGAAACTTGTTTAGGTGGAAGAATTCTGACTTTGGTGTGCCAAAGAAGCTTTCCATCGCCGCGTTGTCGAGGCAATTGCCCCGGCGCAACATGCTTTGTTTGACAGAATGCTTGTCCAAACCCTTCCGATAGACCGGCATTCGATATTGGGCGGATTCAACCGGTCCTAGCAACACTAGAATGTTGAACGGATTTTAGGTAGGAGTCCAGAGTCTCCGCAGGCGTGTCCCAGCCGAGAGTTTTCCGGGGCCTCGCGTTCAACGTGTTAGCAACTGCCTGAAGCTCTTGAACACTCCATCTGGACAGGTCCGTGCCCTTTGGAAAGTACTGTCTTAGCAGGCCATTGGTGTTTTCGTTCGTACCGCGCTGCCATGGGGCTGTGCGGGTCGGCGAAGAAGACCTCTACGCCCGACTCAATAGTGAAGCGGGCGTGATCGGACAGTTCTTTGCCACGATCCCATGTCAACGACCGCCACAACTGGGCAGGTAAGTCCGCCACAGTCTTCTTGAGTGCGTTGGCCATCGTGACAGCTCCATAGCCGGCGAGCGCAGGCCCGTTATTCGTGCGCAGAATCACACCATAGCCTTCTCGCGAGGTAAGTGTATGAGCATCGTAAAGCGACTCGATCTTTCCACCAACGTTCCAATGGCTGATCGATTCAAGCCAATAATCAGGTCGCCCTCCCAATGGCCCGGCACAGCAAGATCTTGCGCCTCTGCAGGCCGGCTAGAAATTATCACCTCCTCGCTAACGTGCGCCCATGCCTTGGCACGCGCTCTCGCCCGGGGAACGCGCAAGGCACGCCCGGTGCGAAGACAACCCACCAACTCGCGTTTGAGCGCGCCACGCCCTTAAATATAAAGGGCTTGATAAATGGCTTCGTGAGAGATGCGCATTGATTCGTCATCCGGGAAATCGGTCTTCAATCGATTGGCAATTTGCTCAGGTGACCAGCCGTTGACCCACTTTCGGTCACCGCGATGTGGTTTATTGCGCCCCTTGAAGGGCGCCTGCTTAGGACCTGCAATAGCATGGCCATGCGCGTCACGCACCTCGCCCTCCAAACGCTCCCTTACATATTGGAGCAGCCGCGCATTACTCGCGAGCTTCGCCGGCTTTGGTCGTTTGGCGAACCGTTCCGCCTTCCACTGCGCGACCGAAGCACGATACTCGAGGTACCCACCGCGGGTCGCCGCATTGCGGGTAAGCTCTCTTGAAACGGTTGATGGACTGCGTCCGATGCGGCGGGCGATCTCGCGTACACCGACGTTTTGGATAGAGAGCAATGCTATCTATTCTCGCTCAGCGAACGACAAGTATCGACCAGCGATAGGTTTCGACATGAATAGTGGCATACCGCCACAATAGCGGAACCAGCGACCGCCTACTGCCTGAGACACCCCGACCGCCTCCGCGGCTTTCTCGCTTGTAATGCCAGTTCCGATCTGTAGGCAAAAGCGAAGCTCGGCCTCATTTCTAAGCGACGGTGCACCCGGTGAGTACATCGCTGCCCGCCCTGTCAACTGATACATACGCTTTGCACTCTGAACCATGGCAACACCTCCTCAGTTTAAGGTGTTGCGAGGACCGGTTGAATCCGCCCAATATGCAAGTCGGGCGTAGCGAAAACTGGCCGCTGACTTCAAGATGAATGTTTCGATGAGCCGTGGCGCTAACGCATGGGACAACACGCCAATGGAAAGCTTCTTCAAAACCCTGAAAGTCGAACGAATCTATCAAGTTCGCTACGAAACGCGCGCTCAGGCTCGTCTGGATATCGTCGACTAGATCGAGGGCTACTACAATCGACAATGCCTGCACACCACTATCGATTTCTCTACTCCCGTCGATTACGAGGCTAGGATGATCGCAGCAATAATTTGTCATACGTAGAAACAAGGCAGGATCACTTCATCACGACCGTTCTCTCGGCAGCGGTGAATGGAGATAATTTGGTTCCCAGCAAATTTTTGCGGGAACTATCGTGGCCGAGATTGTGGATGGCAAGAACGAAGGATCAGGAAAAGTTGAGGTCTCGGATAACTCGGGGCGCTTTACCTCGACTCAATAGCCAGCGACACGGTCGAAAGCATAAGGCAGTGCATTGCCCTGGCGAAAAGCCTGGATTGCTTGTGCCGCGTGCCCGGCACGCGCACGAAGCGAGAGAAAAGAAGCCACGTGGGGGGTGACTAGAACACGTGGATGCTGCCATAGCGGATGATCTGACGCTAGCGGCTCGTTTTTAAATACGTCAAGCACGGCACCGCTTAAATGACCGCTATCGATTTTTTCCACCAACGCATCGAGGTCCAGATGGGTGCCGCGGCCAACATTGATGACGGAGGCACCACGTGCCAACTGTGAGAGTGCCTTTGCGCCGATTATCCCGGCAGTCTCGTGAGTCTCGGGCAACAAATTGATCAGGATATCCGTCTTCGCGAGAAAGTTTGGAAGCTCCTCCATACCGGCATACGTGGCCACTCCCGCAAGCGTCTTTTGCGATCGTGCCCAGCCCGACACACGAAAACCGATTGCGCCGAGCCGCAGCGCAACATATCCGCCCAGATGTCCCAAGCCCATCACGCCGGCCGATACCTCGCTGGACACTCGGCCTGTGAGTTCCGTCGCCCAGTGGCGCGAACGCTGCGCTTCGATCAGTTCCGGCAATTGCCGCACCAATCCAAGTGCGGCCATCGAAACGAAATCAGCCATTCTCTCAGCGGTTTCCTGGGTGACCATGCGTGCAATCGGGATGTTCTTCGGAAGCTGCGGGTCGGCGAGAATATGCCCGACTCCCGCAGCGTCGCTCAAGATCAGGCGCAAGCGCGGGTAACGGCTGAGTTGCCCTGGCTCCGGCTGCCAGACAAGCACGTAAGCCACTCGTTCCCGATTGACGAATTGATCCGCCCAGTCGTACACGTCGATATCGGGAAGCAGTTCCTTGAAGACTTTCTGCCACACGGTCAAACCCGCGCCGCTGTCCGTCTTTACCAACAGGATTTCCCGCATGCCAGATTGCTCCGTGGAATGGTCGTTTTGCCTTACGCCGAGAAGTTTCAATCGCGGTACGACGATGTCGTAGCCTCCAGTCTCTGCAAGTAAGCGGACCACTCCCGCCCAAACGGATCCCCTCTCGCCTTTTTCTCTGCATCCGCCCAGGTTTCGTATTGACGGGCAGTCAGTTCGCACACTTCCCGAGGCACCGGATAAGTCTTCTCCCCCGTCGATTGAATAGCGACCTGAACCCGGCATGCCCGCTCCATGTTCATCATCAGGATGAAGGCTTCCGCCACCGAGTTACCGCAGGTCAGCAGGCCGTGGTTGCGAAGTATCAACACTTTCGAAGTCGGGCCGAGATCTTTCACCAGCCGTTCACGCTCCTCCAGATGCAGTGCAATGCCTTCAAAATCGTGATACGACACGCGGTTATAAAACTGCAGCGCCCACTGATTGACCGGTCGAAGTCCGCACGCCATCGAGGACACCGCAACACCAGCCAAGCTATGCGCGTGGAGCACACAGATTGCATCGTGACGATGGGCATGGATCGCGCTATGGATGGTAAAGCCTGCTGGATTCACGTCCTGCGACTCGTCCAGGCTATTTCCGCTCGTGTCGATCTTCACCAGCGAAGAAGCGGTGATGTTCTTGAATAGTGTGCCGTAAGGGTTAATCAGAAACTGGTCGACGGTTCCGGGCACCCGAACGGAAATGTGCGTGTCGATGCTATCGTCAATGCCGAAATGCGCGATCAACCGGTATGCGGCCGCCAGATCATGACGGGCCCTCGTTTCAGCTTCGCTCCATGCAGGTGAAGATTTCGCTGCAATATGTCTCATAGTCATCGAATGGTTAAGTCTGTTTATGGGAAATTGCTACCTGCCATGCGATGCGTTTCCTTGCTGTCTAGAGCGCAACGCGCATACAGCGGCGAAATACAAGATCGACGCGATCACCGCGTTGAACACGAACAGCCCGCTAGGGCCGGCCCAAGTCATCAACACCGCGATTACCGGCGGTCCGAGTACGCCGCCGAGCGAGAAAAGCACCAGCAGGATTCCCGATACTGCGACCCGGCTTCCTGGGGCCGTGCAATCGTTAATATGGGATACATTTAGGCTGTAAAGCGTCAGCGTAACAGCGGAATAGGTCAAATACACGACCCACACGACCGGCCGTGCGCTCCACACCAGCAATATCACACTCAAACCGGCGGAAACCGCGGCGATCGTCGCAATGATCCGGCGCCGGTCGAAGCGGTCCGAAAGACGTCCGATCGGCCATTGCGGCAACCACGCACCGAACATGACTGCTGCCATGAAAATAGCCAGATCCGTATTGTCGTATCCCTTCTGCTCCAAAAACAGCGGGGTCATCGAGAAGATCGCGCTATACAGCATGCCGCCGAGAATGCAGCCGGGCAAGGCCAGTCGTGTCGACTTTGCCACAGCGACGAATGTATGGGCCAAGTGCTGCGATGGCTTGCGGATAGCAACGGCGTCGACCGCCGTCACGGGCCAGCCGTCGAGCAGCGCCACCGGAACGATCGCGCTTACAGCCAGTGCGCCCACGATGGAGAACTGCGCTGCATGCGAGGCATTGCCGACGATAAGCATCAACTGGCCAATGCCTGCGGCCAGATAATTGATCGCCGCGTATGCGCCGAATATCTGCCCGCGCTGCCGGTTTTCCACGGAGATGTGCAACCAGCTTTCGATGGACATATAAAGCGCCACGAAAGCGAGTCCACTGAGCAATCTGAGACCGGCCAGCACTGCCGGCGAATCACACTGCGCGAAGATGAGCGCGATGATCGAAACGAGAGCCGCCGCACAGATGAAGGTGCGATGCTGGCCGATCCTCTCAATAATCTTGCGGCTCGTCACGGCACCCACCACGAAGCCTAGGTAGTAGCAGGATTGAATCAGCCCAATTACGAAAGTCGGGGCGGCGAGACGCACCATGTGCAGCGGAATCAACGTCTGGAATAACCCGTTGCCCACCGTCAGGAGTCCAAATCCCGCGAACAGACCCGAGAGCGACCAAGGGACACTTGGGGTGACAGATGGTCCGCCAGTTTGCGGGTCGATGCCCGGCTTGCGCAATCCCGTTGCAATGCCATTGCGTAAGGAACTGATGCCATTGGTGCGGTCGGCGTCGCCATCGACATTCATATGTTCTTCCACGATCCCATCTCGTCGCCTGCGGAGGCCGGCAATCGTCCCATTGCCGGCCCGGTCCAACCGTTAGAATTGATGCGCGATACCCAATAGAACCATTTCCTGCGTCGACTTTCCGCCCAGCGCCCATGAGTCGGCAATCACCGCCTGCGCTGCGCCCGCACCATTGGTACCCGATGCATGAGCGTACGCGAACGAGGCGTACACCATGGTCGCTTTGCTCAACGAATACGAAGCGGACGCGCTCGCCTGGTGATACGTCGCTGAAGAATCGCCGTGCGATTTCAGGAAGTCGTAGCCGGCTTCGACTGCCACCGACGGCGTCGCTTGCCAATAGGCGAACACGGAGCCGTTGTTGTAGCGTTCCGCCTTGCTGAATGTTGAATAACCGTCCGGTAGATACTCGGAGTAGCTGTAATAACCGCCTAGCGTGACCGGACCTATGGCGTAGCTCGCACCCGCGCGGGCGATGTTGAACGCCTTCGACGTGGCGTAAGCGCCATTCACCGGTGTATAGAAAAGCCCAGTCGCGCTTCCGGTCCCACGATCGGAATAGACCGGGTTGCCGTTATCGGAGTGAATGTAACCACCCGCCACGATGAGGTGGCCCACGGTATAGTTCGCAGCGGCAGCATAGAACTGGCCTGAGCCAGTCGAACCGGCCACGCCGCCGAAGCCGTAGTTCAACCCGATCTGCAAGCCGTCCCAGCTCGGGCTAATCCACTTCACTGCACTGTTGGCTTTGATTGAGCCGTCCGCAAGATCGATGTCGCCAGGCGTTGTGAAGTACTCCAGATAGTAATTGCCCTGCACCGGCGTGACAATATCTTGAAGCACGTCGAACTGCCGGCCCATCGTAACCGTTCCGTAATGATCGCTGGCCACGCCGACATAGGCGCTGCGATCGAATATCGAACCGCTCGAACCGGACTTCCCGTTGTTTAGGTCGAAGGTGCTTTCAAGCTTGAAAATCACCTTATTGCCGCCGCCGATGTCTTCTTTACCCATCAAGCCCCAGCGCGTCACCCACATCTGCGTCGATTGCAGGCCGATCTGATTGCTCTTGCCACCCGTGTTGTGGATATACTGAAGCGATTCGTCGATCCGGCCGTACAGCGTCACCGACGATTGAGCGTGCGATTCCTGGCACACGGCGAGCAATGCCAAGGCCACCCCTGCAATAATACGAGTCTTCAAATTATCACCTCAAGGTTTTGTTAGTAGTGCTACGTAAATGACGAACAGATTCCGCGCCAAGGCATCGCGCACATTCGGATTACAAGGAGAATGCAAGGGGCGACGGCTAATAGCGATGAGGGCACGCCACTACTAGAACCGCCGTAACCTACGGATACTTAATCGGCTTCGACCAGCGTAGCTGCGGCCGGGGCCCAGCCCACGTCGACGCTCGCGCCTTCGCGCGCAAATTGCGCCGCCGGTCCCGCCTCGACGGTTGCCGACAGAATTTGCCCGGAAGCCGAGCGCAGGGTCATCTCGACATGAGTGCCGAGAAACATCGCTGTCTGCACGACTGCCTTGCGGCTATTCGGACCCGGGCCGAATCTAAGACGTTGTGGCCGAACGGCGAGCAGCACGGAAGCACCCTGCACGATCGACCGTTCGGATACCTCATAAAGAACGGTGCCGTCCGCAGTTTCGATATCGGCTACGCCGTTGCCAACCCGCGCAACCTTACCTTCGACGAAATTGTTCTTGCCGAGAAAATCGGCGACGAACTTTGTTTTCGGCTGGTTATATAGCTTGTCGGGTTCGTCCAGCTGCACAATCTTGCCCGCGCGCATGATGGCAATGCGATCCGACATCGCCATCGCTTCGTCCTGATCGTGCGTCACATTGATGAACGTGCAGCCGAGCCGCCGATGCAATTGCCGCAATTCGACTTGCAGATCGTGACGTAGCTTCTTGTCCAGCGCGCCCATCGGCTCGTCGAGCAACAGTACCTTCGGCGAGAACACCAGCGCACGCGCTAATGCAACGCGTTGCTGCTGTCCGCCGGAAAGTTGCTTCGGGTAGCGACTGGCCAGATGGCCGAGTTGAACGAGATCTAGCGTATTCTTCACGCGCTTCCCAATCTCGTTTTTAGCGAGGCCGCGTACTTTCAACGGATAAGCAATGTTCTCGGCCGCCGTCATGTGCGGAAAGAGCGCATAGCCCTGGAACACAACGCCGAAGTTTCTTTGCTCCGGTGGCAGCCGCAGAATCGACTTTCCGCCAAGGAACAGGTCGCCGTGCGTAGGATCGACGAAACCGGCTAAGGCCATCAGTAGCGTGCTTTTCCCGGAGCCGGACGGACCTAGCAAAGTTAGGAATTCGCTAGGGCGCACCACGAGATCGATATCGTCCAGCGCACGGAAGTCGCCGTAGTACTTCGACAATCCATACAGTCTGATGCCCGCCTCTGCTGAAGCGATGTTTTCGATGGCACTCATGGAGACTCCTTGATCTTCGCACGGGGCAGTGCGCGAAGCAGATAAACAACGGCGACGGCAAAAGTGACGATGATCATAATTGTCGAAATCGCGGTGACAGCCGGATCGATGTTGTCGCGAATGTCAGAGAAGATCTTGCGCGGCAGCGTGAAAACGGTTTGCGCGGAAACAAATGACGTGACGACGATTTCATCCCACGACGCGAAGAACGCAAACACGGCACCGGAGATCAACCCTGTTTTGATATTCGGCACGACCACGTCGCGCACGCTGCGCAGCGAACCGGCTCCCAAACTACGCGCCGCCTGGAACGTTCGGCGGTCCAACGTTTCTAGCGCCGCGATCGCGGTCATAAACACGAACGGCACGCCGATGATTGCGTGCGAGAGAATCACTCCGGAGTAAGTGTCGAACAGATGCAGCGTTACCCAGGTGCGAGACAGCGCCAACGCGGTCACGATGGACGGCACCACCATGGGCAGCACGGCCAGCGCGCTCACCACGCGCCCGACGCGGCCGCCGAGTTGCCAAACGCCGATCGCCGCCGCGCCACCGACCGGCGTCGCAATCACAGTTGCCCCGGCTGCGACCAGCACGCTGTTCCAGATCGCGCCGATCCACGCGGAATCGGTGACGAGCGTGCGGTAATGGCGCAGTGACAGCACGCCATCCGGCATCGACAGATAGCGCTCTGGTGTCAGCGAGTACGGCACGACCACAAACAGCGGCGCGACCAGAAAACCGATCAGGATCCACGCGCTCACAATCGTCACGGCCATACCGGGAGGGATATGACGCTTCATGACCCTAACCCCTTTTTAAAGCCCACGGTCTTCGCCATCAAACGTACGAGCACGACGGTGATCACCAGTAGGAAGACGGCCTGCGCCGCGCCAAAACCCCAACGCAAGGTCTGCATAATCTCGACGTTAATCGACTCGGCCATCATCACTACCCGGCCGCCACCAAGAATCGCGGGCGTCACGTAAAAGCCCAGTCCGAATACGAATACGATGACTGTCGCAGCGAATGCGCCTTGAATGGTCAACGGCAAATACACTTTCAGGAAAGTACGGGTTGCGCCCGCGCCCAGACTGCGCGATGCGAACAGCAGCCGTTGGTCGATATCGCGCATCGCCGCGAAAATCGGCAGCACCGCGTAAGGCAAGAGATAATGCGTCATGCCGATCACGACGCCAATCTCGTTGTTCACGAAATGCACGGGCGCGCTGACCAGTCCACTATGAATCAGCGAGCTATTCACGGGACCGTTGTCAGCTAGCAGCACCATCCACGATAGCGAACGGATCAGCACGGAGATCCAAAGAGGAATCACGACGCCCAGCATCAGGATGCGCCGATGCATCTCGCCGACGTTCGCCATCGCATACGACACAATGTAGCCTGCCAGGACCGCCAGGACCGTCGTGATCGCGCTGACGCGCAGCGTGGTGAACAGCACCCTCAAAGGCCCACGCGCACTCATCATGCGATGATAGTTCTCGAGGCCGACATGAGGCTCGCTGACACTCATCAGCAATACGTTGATCACCGGCACCAGATACAGGCAACCGACGAGAATGATCATGGGCAGCAGCAGGCACCAGATCGGGTTTAGTCTCGGCCATGTGCCGGGATTGACCTGATTCATGTCCGTTGCGCCTCCAGAGAGCTTAGCCGGAGATTGCATCGAGCCAGTTACCCAGTTGAGTGTCGTAATTTTCCGCATACCAAAGGTCGTTGCGAATAATGCCTACATCCAGATGCGAAGTGGGATTCACCTGCTTTTGCGCCGCCGTGAGGAGCGGCAGCGCGGCGGGATTAGCGGGACCGTTACCCATCTCGTCGAGCAGCTTGATCTGCCTTTTGACGTCTTGTGTCGATGCGATGAACCGCTGCGCGGCGGCGACGTGTTTGCTACCCTTCGGAATGTTCCAGGTGGCCGGCACGACGATCTGCTGATTCCACGTAGATGCGATACGCCCCTTCGTATCATGATTCAGGCGCATTGCCCGGGTGTTCCAGATGTTGCCCATGACGATATCGCCGTTCAGAAACAGCTGTTGACTCGATGCGCCCGTATCCCATAGCACGAGGTTGTCGCCGAGCGACTTAACCATGTCGAGCACGACTTTCATATCGATCGGATAGACTTCGCTCGGCTTCCTGCCCGCGGCGAGCATGCACGCCTCCGGCATGCACAGGAACCATTTGAACATCGCCCGCTTGCCGGGAAAGCGTTTCAGATCGAAGAAGTCTGTCCACGAGTTCGGCGCCTTCGCAAACTTGCTCGAATCATAGGTCAGCACGTGCGAGTACACATAGCTGCCCGCGCCGTACGGCTGCTTGTTCCAGGGGAAAAAGCCCTTCGGGTTGACAATCGAATAGTCGATCGGCTCAAGATATTTGCTACCGAGAATTGGGCCGTACATGCCGTCGCCATCGACGATGTCCCAATGCACGTTGTTCTCGTCGATCATTTTCTTGACGCTGCCAACCAGCGGACCCGAGCCATCAAGGTTCACGCCGATGCCGGTCTCCTGCCTAAACTGATTGGTCCACGCATCGTTGTAAGCCTTGATCGCGTCGCCGCCGAAGTTAGCCAGCGTGACGCGTTCGTCAGCTGAAAACGCAGTGCCGAGACCCAATCCCGACGCTGCCGCTCCCGCGCCCATCGACAAGCACAGCCGGAGGAAGTCGCGTTTTGAGATTTGTTTTCGCGCCACTTTCTCTTTCAAAATTTCGACGCAATCAGATATAAAAAGATCATCCACTCTTAAGCTCCGCTTGGCAGATTAAAAAACAATACATTGATGGACGCTCATTCGGAACATCAGACTGACTCAAATGGAAAACAACTCGCGCGTTCAATTTTTGCATGAAGGATAAAAAATGCCTTGCCGGGCCGCCTTTAAATTTTTCAAGCAATCCTTCCGGCTTGAAAAATAGTCCCATGCCAAAAAATTCGAGACAATTGAATTTTTCTCGGGATACGTTCAATAAGTTTGAATAGTCATGTGCGCTTACCACTAAATGCATGCATCGCATAGGGAACGTCGAACGAATAGTGATACGTTGACGCTTCAAAATGTTCGAAGTAACGTTCGGTTTGGTTGCAACAACTTCAATCGACCACGCAAAGCGGCGTCGAAACAACCCAAACACCACCTCAAGCGCAGGGAACCTGGATGAATATTGAACTGGCGAGGACGTTCCTCGAAGTGGTCTCGACCGGCAGCATGGCAAACGCGGCGGACCGGCTTCATGTCACTCATTCGACAGTAACAATGCGAATAAAAGCATTGGAAGATATTCTAAGGAGACGCGTATTAATCCGAAGTAAAACCGGAGTAACAATGACGCCGGAAGGCGTGCGTTTTCATCGATTTGCGGAAACGCTAGTTCGTACGTGGCAGATGACGCGCCGGCAAATGTCGCTGTCGTCGGAATTCAACGGTATTCTCTCCGTCGGCTGCGATCAGAGCTTGTGGGACGACGTGATGTTCCAATGGGTGGTGAATACCCGCCGGACCTATCCGGGCATCGCGGTTCGATGTGAAAACGGCGATTCTGAGTATCTGGTGAACCGACTTTTTCAGGGCTGGCTCGACTTCTGTATCGTGTACGAGGCGCGCGCCACCAGCGGCTTTACCGTCGAGTTCCTGTTCGACGACCCCATGGTGATTGCGTCAACCGAAGATCGCACGCTCAGAGACTCGTGGGACCCCAGCTTCATTGAAATCGACTGGGACGCAGGCGTGAAGGCGCAAGAGGAGTACCACTGGGGCGCAGTAGATGAAACCGCGCATGTCTCCGTGATGGGTGCCGCGCTCGGCCGCCGGCTCGTGCACGAATTCGGCGGATCGGTGCTGGTGCCCGTCAGGACGCTTCACAAGAACAACGCTTATGGAATACTGTACCCCGTGAAGGGTTCACCGCTTCTCGAGCGCAAAGCATATTTGGTCTACTCTGAGTCGTTGAGAGAGCGGGTGCCGGACATTTCGATCGACGATATCCGTTCGACGGTTCTCGCCCTGGTGCATGCGTCGCAGACCGACATCGTTTGCCTACAGCCGGCCTCAGGAAGGCAGGACCGTACGTAGACTGAACAGTATTGCCTGTACGCGTGGAGCGATCAGAACTCCACGCATATCTTTCCGAAGTGTGCGGCCTTGTCCTGCACGCGGAAAGCCTCGGCAAGATTCTCTAGCGGGAACACCGCATCGACCACCGGCCGCACACCTGTGCTATCAAGTGCTCGCACGAGTTGACGTTGGTGCTCGCGGCTGCCGACGATCAAACCTTGCAAAGTTTGTTGACGCACCATCATCGCGGCGGTCGGCACCGGTCCGGCACCGCCTGTCAGGACGCCGATCAACGCGATATGGCCGCCGATCCGGCATGATTTAATGGATTGCGCGAGCGTGCCCGGACCACCCACCTCGACGACGATATCTACACCGCAGCCGCCCGAGGCGGTGATCACCTCCTTGCACCAGTCAGGCTGATCATTGTAATTAATCAAGTGATCCGCACCGATCTCGCGAGCTCGTTCAAGTTTCGCGTCCGACGAAGAGGTTGCGATGACGTTCGCGCCGAATGATTTGGCCAGTTGCATCGCGAATATCGACACGCCGCCGGTTCCCAAAACGAGGACCGTATCGCCGGCCTTGATCGCGGCATCCACTACGAGCGCACGCCAAGCCGTCACGCCCGCCGTCGTTAATGTGGCGGCTTCTACATGCCTGAAGCCTTTCGGCGCGTGCGTAAACGACGAAGCCGCGCGCACGACGTACTCGACAGCAAACCCATCGACACCGTCACCGGGTACCGTCGAGAAGTCACCAACCGTAGGCGCGCCCTCCAGCCACGTCGGAAAAAAAGTCGATACCACGTAATCGCCCACTGCGAATTCGGTGACCTGCGAGCCCACCGCTTCGACGACACCCGCGCCATCGGCCATCGGAATGCGGCGGTTGCCCACCGGTTTTCTGCCATCGGCGACGATCAGGTCGTGATAGTTCAGCGAGGTTGCGTGTATGCGAACACGAATCTCCGACGCTCCGGGCATGCCGGGATCCGCGATATCGACGAACTCCAGACGATCGAGACCGCCTGGCGCTACTACTCGGATTGCTTTCATCGAGATCAAGCCGCTTCGTAGGTGGCCATTTCCTGGCTGAAATAAGGTACCGGCCCGCTTCGCACGTGCCGCGCGACGCTCGCACACGTGATGGTATGAGTGCGATCACAATGCCGATGGAGCGGGTTGAACGGATCGCGCTCGTATTGAAAGAACGCCACTTCGACTTTTTTCCCCATCTCTTGAAGTGCTGCAAGCGGCAAGGACAGATCCTGGCGCTTGCTGACGACGACAAAGGTATCGAATGCATCGGAGTGGGCGTCGGTCAGCAATCTGGTTGCCATCGCTGCTTCAATGCCTCGGTCCACAAAAATGCTCGACACGACCTGTGTGCGTCCGAGATGAATCTCTATGCCCTGATCGTGCAGAGTCTTCAATAACGCAATCTGATTCTGGTGCTTCACGGGATACGGTTGTTCGGGTAGTTCCGAGATGAAGAAATGGACTCTGCTGATTTCTGCGTTGTTGGTCGAACTTCGCAGAAAGGCCATCCAGTCCAGATCCACAGAGAAGCCCTGACCGCGTATGCCGTCAAGCAGTGGACCACCGTCGATGTAAAACGAAACTCTTCGCATAGCTTTAGCTCACTGTGTTTCGGTCAATCGGACCGCAGCGCCAATCGGGCAGCTTTCCAAAAACGCCACGATCGCGTTTGTCACGGGGCTTTCGGGACTTCCCATCTGAAATAGCATTGTGGAATGATCCTCGCCGTCCACGTCAAGGTATTTCGCGCAATGCCCGTGGGCCATCAATGCATCGACGAACTGTTGCGCTTGCCGGTGGAACTCCACCGACTCTTCCGCGCCGACCATCACCAGTAGCGGCGGCACGTTCTTGCCGATGTTTAACACTGCGCTCTCGCTGCGCACCGTGTCGCCTGTCAATTGCAGCCAGGGTTGCAACCAAGAGGATTTGAACGGGTACATGTCGAAGATGCCGCTCATCGGTACCACGCCCTTCACAATGTTCCCGGGAACACCGTAGCTAGCCCAGTCCGTCACCGCGACCATTCCCGCCTGCTGGCCGCCAGCGGAATGACCGACGACGAAGATCCGCTCCGGATCGCCGTTGATACCGTCGGCATTCTCGTACGCCCACACAATGGCCGCGCGCGTCGCCTGCGTGATATCGGGAATTGTCGCCACCGGACAGAGCGGGTAATCGGCCATCACCACCGTATATCCGCGCCGGTTTAGCCCATTCGCACAGATGCCGAATTCCTTGCGCGTGCCGCCGCGCCACCATCCCCCATGCACGAACACGACGATCGGCGCACCGGCGTTCTCCGCCAGATAGACGTCGATGCGTTCCTCGTGTCGCGGCCCGACCCTGACGTCCTCGAGACAGTTGTTCGCCCTGCGGCACATCTGGCTCTGACTCACCAAAAATTCGTAGTACGGCGCCTGGTCCCACATGTGATTGATCAGATCGAGCTGAAGACTAATGTCGTTAGGCGACGCATAAGGGGTACCGATAATCATCGTTTTGGCTCCGAGTCTAAATTTTTTCTCCAGGGAAATCCGGGTAGGCGTCATTATCCCGCGCAATGATCTTCAAGATCCTGCGTCCTTCTCAGCGCGGGCACGCCAGTCCACCGGGAACACGCCGTAAAAAGCCACCGCGTTTTCGCCGTCGAACGTAATATCGGTGCCCTTAGGAATCCACGCGAAATCGCCGACTTCCAAATTGTTCAGGACACCGCCAACGGTCAACTTCAGCTTGCCTTCTAGACAAATTGCGACCTCGTCGTACGGCAGGGCGACGGTGTTCGGCGCACGATGCACGCGGAACATACCGGCGCCCATTTCGCTGCTGAAGGTCTCGTCGACCATGCGATCCAGCATCGAGCCATCGACCGCGTTGTTGGCGAAACCTAGCTTGGCGTCATGCCGGCGAAACACCTGAAAAGGCTTCTTCATATCGAACTCCCTTTTATTAAATACAAATGGATAACAGATGCCTGTTACTTCTATAGGGTCTGAATGTCGTAGTCGACGCCCACATAAGCACCGCGAAAAAAACCCAGCGGTGTGCCATCGGCGGCGATAAAACGCTGTACCCGTCCAAGCAGGATAATATGATCGCCGGCATCGACGGTCTGATGCGGCGCGCACTCGAGGACTGCGAGGCTATCCGCCACATAGGGGGTTAGTTCGCCGATCAGACTGCGTGCGGAGGCCGCCTTGATTTCCGGATCGCGCGATGCGAATCCTTTCGAAATGTCTCGCTGCTGCTCCTGCAGAATGCTGATCGAAAACGATTTCGCAGTCGCGAACATAGCCACACTGGGCGAGCTCTTCAACAAACACACCAACACGAGCGCGGGCTCAAGCGACACCGAGGTAAACGAATTCGCGGTAAAAGCGCGAACGTCGCCGCCTGCACCGCGGCATGCAACCACGGTCACGCCGGTCATGAAACTGCCCAGCACTCGCCGGAACGCCTGTGCGCTGGAATCGGCTATATCGGTCCACGACGTCATGTCTTTAACTCTGCGCGTCCTGCACCGTACGGAACTGAATGTCCGTCAACGGTTCGAAAAAATGCAGTGAGCCGCCTGGCGCGATGCTGTCGGTAACGCGCATCGCCGGCGTGCCCAACCGCCGCGATAGTTCGGCAATCACGCTCTTCAGATCGGCGGTCTCGACTTCGTACTCGGTCAGATAAGTCCATTGACGCGACGCGCCTTCGCGTTGATCTTTAGCCAGCCGGAAACGCTGTCCGCTGACGAAACCCGGCACTTTCAATGCATCGGGCAAATGATGTGTGTCGAACCACTCGTTGAATTCCTCGTCTTTTCCTTCCGCGGAATTGAGCAGAACAATCAGCTTGTATCGAATCATTGCAGTCTTCCGTGAGAAACGCTCAGCCTGCTGCCGCTACTGCGGCTTCTTCAGGCGTGTGTAACAAGGGCAGAACGCGTTCGCCGAAGGTTTCCATCGAGGTCATGATGTCCCGATGATCCGGTCCGCAATGCGCCTGCATCATGAAATAGTCGAAGCCGAGTTCTTTCAGTTCCAGCAGATGTTCCGTGACGTATTCGAGACTGCCGATGGCGACGTTCTTCGCATAGTCCTCGGGCGAGCCCGGCAGATCGACCGGCGGAATGCGGCCGCTCTTCACCGTCGATGAATCTTTCAGGATGCCCATGAATTTGCGGTGCTTCTGGTAAGCAAGTTCGACCTTCTCGCGACGGTCGGCTTCGTCTTTCGCGATGTACACCCATTGGATGATGCCGATGTTCTGCTTGCCCTGATGCTGGTCCGCTACCGCTACCCCTTCGTGAAACGCATTCATCATTTCCTTTACGTAGGACATCGGATTGCGCAACTGTGCCATCTGCACGTGATAGCCCTGCTTGGCGATGTGATAGGCCGCTTCCACTCGCTGGGCAGACAGCCAGATCGGCGGATACGGGCGCTGGAAAACCGGCGGCACGATCGTGACGTCGTTGAATTTCGTGTGCTTCCAGTCGAGGGAAATGTCTTTCTCCACAAACAGCAGACGCATGGCGCGCAGCCGTTCTTCGAAGATCTCGCGAGCAGATTCATAATCGGATGGCACGTTGAAGCGGCGTAATTCGTACGGGCCGCCGCCGCGGCCGAACCCGACGTCGATGCGTCCGCGGGTAAGCTGGTCAGCCATCGCAAGTTCGCCGGCGAGACGCTGCGGGTCGTGCAACGGAAGCAACATGACCGCGAGAATCAGGCGTTGCCGTTTGGTCATGGCCGCAATATGGGTTGCTAGGGCAATCGGATCAGGCGTCGCGTTGTAGTCCATGAAATGATGCTCACCCATCAGGAAAGCGTCGATTCCAACCTGATCGGCCAGCTTGACCACCTCGAGCATCTCGGGAAAGAGATTGTCGATATGGTGATTATGATCAGGCCAGTGCCCACCCAGTTCCAGCGCAACCTGCATGGCAAACTCCATTTATTCGCATTAGATGATATCGATCGGCGATCTCGATGGGTGCCAATTTCGCATGCCAGAAACTTCTCAACAATCGAATTATTTTGTGACTTGGATCAATAATATTGAAGGATGGAATCTCGACTATCACCGTCTTCCAAGACCGGCGGAATGGGCTTCGCCAATTTCGGCGGAGTAATCCGCTGCTTTTGGTATGCGACGCCATCGATGAAGCGGATTACGGGCCGAGTTGAACAGAATTAATCCGGCTCGTCACATAACGGCGGGTGCTCGTCGTGATGTTTATAGGAAATCGTTTATAGGAAATCTTAAATCCGAATTCGCGCCGCAGTTATCGCCTGCCGACGCCTGCAGACAAACAAGCTCAAGGTATTAATGAATTTTCCTCACGACCTTTTCAACATCCAGCCCCATTGTTGAAAATGGGACAGCGGCATAAGCTGCTGGATTACTACCTCGTCGTCAAGGAGAGTGAAGATGGAAAAGCGCAGACTGGGAAACAGCGGCCTGGAGGTGTCGGCACTCGGCCTCGGCTGCATGGGATTGAGCTACGGCTACGGACCTGCCACCGAAACGACACAAGGGATCGAACTGATCCGCTCCGCTTTCGAGCAGGGCGTTACCTTCTTCGATACGGCCGAATGCTACGGCCCATTCCTCAACGAAGAACTGGTTGGCGAGGCAGTCGCGCCGTTTCGCGATCAGATCGTGATCGCCACCAAATTCGGCTTTGAGGACGGCGATTCGAAAAAAGCATTGAACAGTCGTCCCGAACGCATTCGTGAGGTGGCGGAACTCTCCCTCAAACGGCTGAAGACCGATCGTATCGATCTGTTCTATCAGCATCGCGTGGATCCGAACGTGCCGCTCGAAGACGTGGCCGGCACTGTCAAGGACCTGATTGCCGAAGGCAAGGTCAAACACTTCGGCATGTCCGAAGCCGGCCCAGAGTCCATTCGTCGCGCGCACGCCGTGCAACCCGTGGCTGCGCTGCAGAGCGAATATTCGCTGTGGTGGCGCGCGCCGGAACAGACGGTAATGCCGACGCTCAAAGAACTCGGAATCGGCTTCGTGCCGTTCAGCCCGCTGGGCAAGGGCTTTCTGACGGGTGCGATCGACGCGACGACCTCATTCGACAAAAGCGACTTCCGCAATGTCGTGCCGCGTTTCTCCGAGGAAAATCGCAAGGCGAATGCAGGGCTCGTCGAAGTACTCGGCAAGCTTGCCGACGACAAGGGCGCGACACGCGCGCAGATCGCGCTGGCTTGGTTGCTCGCTCAGCATCCGTGGATCGTGCCGATTCCGGGCACGACCAAGCTGCATCGTCTGGAAGAAAACGTCGGCGCGGCAAACGTCTCTTTGTCTGCCAACGAACTGGCGGCCATCGAGACCGCACTGAAGCAGATACAGATCGTCGGCGATCGCTATCCGGCTCATTTGCAACAGCGGGTAGCCAGGTAGGACTTGATGTCCACGACGTCCCGAGCAGGCAGCGCCATTGCGCTGCCTGCTCGTTTTTGAAGAACGCAATATGCGCGCAGAACCGGGAAGCAGACCATGACATCGAACAACCGATCGTCCACCGGACATGAAACCTATCCCGGCGATTCGCTTGCAAGCAGCACGACGAATCCCAGTGCGCCTGCCGGCATTCGTCACGAGGCGGAGAAACATGGTCTGCGCATCCTCGCTATCCTGAGTCTGCTCATGGCCTTCGCGTCGATTTCGACGGACCTGTATCTGCCTGCGCTACCGGCCATGGCGACCGCCTTGCACTCGAATGCCGGCGCGGTCGAATTGACGATCTCCGGGTATCTGATCGGCTTCAGCCTGGGTCAATTGCTGTGGGGCCCGATTGGCGACCGTCATGGGCGCCGCTTACCGATTGCGATCGGCCTCGTGCTTTTCATCGCCGGTTCGGCCGGTTGCGCCCTTTCGACCAGCGCCGGCATCCTCATCGGCTGGCGCGTGCTACAAGCCGTGGGCGCTTGTGCGAGCGTGGTGCTTGCGCGTGCGATGGTGCGTGATCTCTACACCGGACACCGCGCCGCCCAAATGATGTCGACGTTGATGACGGTGATGGCCATCGCGCCGCTCATCGGCCCGAGCGTCGGCGGAATGATCCTGCACGTAGCGTCGTGGCGAGTAATTTTCTGGGCACTGGTCGCGGTCGGCATTGCGACGCTCGTCGCATTGCGTGCGCTACCCGAAACCTTACCGCCGGACCGCCGCAGCCAGGAGCCGCTCGTCCATGCGCTCGCCATCTATGCACAGTTGCTGCAACATCGCCGCGTACTCGGATACGCGGGCGCCGGCGGCTTCTTCTACGGGGCGATATACGCGTACATTGCGGGCACGCCCTTCGCATACATCACGTATCACCACGCTTCGCCGCAAGCGTATGGCTTGCTGTTCGGACTCGGCATCGTCGGGATCATGGTGACGAATCAACTCAATGCGCGAATGGTGCGCGGCTTCGGCAGCGATCGATTGATGCGCCTTGGCGCGCTCGGCGCCGCCGTTTGCGGCATCGTGACCGGGATCGACGCGTGGACCGGTTGGTGTGGACTCGCGGGCCTCGTGGTGCCGATTTTCGGTTTCGTGTCCGCGACGGGGTTCATCGTTGCCAATGCTATAGCCGGTGCGCTCGGCACGTATCCATCACGATCCGGCGCCATGTCCGCGTTGATTGGCGCAAGTCAGTACGGCACCGGAATTCTCGGCTCGGCACTCGTGGGCTTTTTCGCCGACGGCACGCCGTGGCCGATGGGCGCAGTGATTGCCGCCATGTGCACCGGCAGCTTTCTCAGCGCCTCGCTGCTGGTGCCCACCCGGAACGATGCGGCGAACCCGGCGAGCGCCACGCGCTGACCCGCATGGCGCAGACGAACGCCGCCTGGACCGCCTAGACCGTCAGCACGATTTTTCCGACGTGCTTCTTGGTAAGGAACGACGCCTGGGCATCGGCCATCCGCGACAACGGATAGATCTCGGCCACGAGCGGCCTGATCTTTCCGTCTTCGATATGGCGAACCAGCGCACTGAATACCTCCCGCTCGAAATACGTGCAGCCGTAGAGCGTCAGATCTTTGAAATAGAAAGTCCGTAGATCGAGCGACACAACAGGCCCCGCAATCGCGCCGGACGCCGCGTAGCGCCCATTCGTGTTCAGAACGCCCAGCAGTTCCGGCCAGTCCGGACCACCGACCAAATCGATCACGACGTCAACACTATTGTTGCCGAGTTCCTCGACGAGCGACAACTCACGCCGATGAATGCGGTCCGCAGCGAGTGAGAGGAGCAACCCGGCCTTGGCTTCCACCGTGACCGCAATCACCCTGGCGCCGCGCAACTTCGCCAGTTGCACGACCGCCGAGCCCACGCCACCCGACGCGCCCGTGACGAGCACCGTCTCGCCAGCCATGACACGCGAACGGGTCAGCAGATTCTCCGCGGTTGAGTACGCGCAGGGAAACGACGCGAGTTCGGTATCGCTTAGCGGACTCTCCACTCGATGCGCGTTCGCTGCGGGAATGCGCACGTACTGGGCAAAGCCGCCGTCACAATCCGCGCCTAGATATCCGGCGGGGTTGCGCAACACGGGGTCGAGAATCACGCGCTCGCCGATCCGCGTGGCATCCACGCCTTCTCCGGTCGCGACGATCCGGCCGCACACATCCGCTCCCTGCACGCGCGGAAGATTCATGTCGCCGCCTTTCCATACGCCTTCGGCCAGATGCCCCGACGGCGTTTCGCTGCCGCTCGCGGCACCCCCTTGCGCATACCACGCGATGCGGTGGTTCACGTCCGTGTTATTCACGGCCGCGGCAAGCACCTTGACCAGCACATCGCCTTGCCGCACCGTTGGAACCGGTAGATCGTCGCGCAACACGAGCTGGTCGTAACCACCCTGGCCCACGAGTTGCATGCCGGTCATGAGCTCTGGAACTTCAGCCATAAGATCTCCCGATTCAAAAGCTATTCCAATACGAATTGATCGCCGGATGGCCGCGTTGTCAATTGGCCTCCAACACGGCCCTGAGGAATTTCTGCGTGCGGGGATTTTGCGGATGCTCGAAGATCTGTTCCGGTGTACCCATCTCGGCAATCTTGCCCTGATAGAAAAACGCGACACGGTCCGATATCTCTCGTGCAAAACCCATCTGGTGCGTGACCATGATCATCGTCAGGCTGTGTTCGCGAGCTAGCTTCCGGATCACCGCCAGCACTTCGCCGACTACTTCCGGATCGAGCGCGGACGTCACCTCGTCCAGCAGCATCACATTTGGGCGCATTGCCAATGCTCTGGCGAACGCGACACGCTGCTGCTGACCGCCCGAGAGTCGTAGCGGATGCTCATCCATCTTCGACGCGAGCCCGACCATTTCTAGTAACTCCACCGCCCGCTCACGCGCTTCTTTCTTCGACAGCCCCAGCACCTGCACCGGACCTTCCATGCAGTTCTGCAGCGCCGTCATGTGCGGAAACAGATTGAAGTGCTGGAACACCATGCCAATATTCGTTCGCATTCTGCGCAAATGACGATCGTTCGCTGGCACCAGTTTGCCGCCACGTTCCATATGGGTAAGCGGCTCGCCGTCGATCGCAATCATGCCGCCATCGATCTGTTCGAGCGTCATGAGGACACGCAAAACGGTCGTCTTACCCGAACCGGAGGGTCCGATGATCGAGATCAGTTCGTTGCGCCTGACGTCGAGATCGAGCCCATCCAGTACCGTAAAATCGCCATAACGTTTCGTAACGTTGCTCAGGCGGACCATCGACCGCTCTTGCGGCGATGAGTCGGAGCGGGGTTGAGGGCGGCTCACGGTATCGAGCGTCATACTTTGCCTTTCATCGATTAGATTCATTACGGAGCCCCTCGAAACTTTCTGGCGATGCCCTTTTCGGCTTTGGCCAACAACACGAAAACCGGTGCCGCTACGAGAAAAGAGAGCACGCCGATCAGCGTGAAAGGTTCCAGAAAGCGGTAGCTGTTGGTGCCGATCGTGCTGGCCGTCTGCACCATCTCGGCAATCGAAATGACCGACAGAATCGACGTGTCCTTGAAGCAACCGATCAGATAGATGCGCAGGCCCGGCATGCTGGCCGGCAGAGCCTGCGGAATCACGACACGCAAGAGTGTTTTCACCGGACGCAATCCGATCGCCTTAGACGCTTCCCATTGCCCTTTCGGCACCGACATCAGCGCACCGCGATACACCTCCGACAGATACGCCCCGTAATGCACGCCCAGCGTCAGCATGCCCGCGACCCATGGGCTCATAGTGATGCCCATCTGCGGGAAAACATAGAAAATGAAAAACAGTTGCACCAGAATCGGCGTCGTTCGGACGAAGTTTGTCAGTTCACGGACGAGCCAGTTGAGCGCGCCATAACGTGTACGTTGCCCGAGCAGCAGGAACATGCCGAATAAGATGGCGAGCCCGAAGCCGGTCATCGTCGCCAGCACGCTAACCCCCAGCGCGCGCAGGATGGTCAGGAAAATCTCGATCAAAAATGGCCATTGCCAGTCGAAACTCATATCAGACGATCCCCATGCGTTTTGCCCACATCTTCTCGAACATATTGAATAGCGGAATGATAATCAGGCGCGACAGCACGTAATAGAGAATCAGTGCCGTGCCGAACGCCTGCGCCGATTGCATGGTCAGTCCATTGATGCTTTTGACTTGGTACATTAGATCCGGAATCGCGATCAGCGAAACCAGCGACGAGTACTTCAGGTATTCGACCAGCAGGTTGCCCCACGTAGGAAGGAAGAGCCGCATGGCTTGCGGGAATATGATTCGCGTCATCCGTTTGAGCGGCGACAGGTTCAGCGCGACCGATATCTCGTACTGCCCCCGCGGCACGGCGCGCAGCGCGCCGATCACGGCTTCCGAACCATATGCGCCCATGTTGCTGCCGAGACTCAACACGCCGACCAGTCCCGCCGCGAACGAAAGGCCAAGAAGCGGAAGCACGTAGTAAAGCCAGAACAGCTGAATCATCAGCGGCGTGCTTCGGAACACTTCAACATACGCGACCGAAACATAGCGGATCACGCGCACGGGCGACAGCTTCATAAAAGCCAATGCAACTGAAAGTACTGTGCCCAGAACGATGGAACACCCGTACACTTCAAGCGTGACTAGCACACCGGACACCAGATCTTGCCGGTTGGTCGTCAAGAACTCTAAGTAAGTCATCTTTCACCTCTTTGCTTGCCGACTGCTGCGTGCGGCCGGCATGCGCTCCACCGACCGCATTGCCACCATCAACGGTTCTTGCAAGCCCATGTCGCAGTGACGTCCGGCTCGGGGAGATATTGCTGGTCGTACGAGTCGGACTTGACCATCGACATCATTTCGGGCGTACCGAGGTACTTGCGCTGCGCGACGTCGTATGCTTTCGCGAAGTCGGCATCTTCCTTGCGGAAGCCGCTAGCTGCCCAGTTTAATGAACTCTTCGGCTGTTTCTTCAGATCGCTCAGGTCGAACAGGCCCGGGTTCAGCCGCACAATCTCCTGCGCCTCAGGAAGATTCTCCGCGCCCACGTCGATGCGACCCGCCTTCATCGCGGCAGTCAGTTCCGTTCTACTCGGGAACGACACCATCTGTGACAGATCCATGCCCTCCTGCTTTGCCGTGCTCATCGAGTTCGTGCCGGCGATAAAGCCGACGCGTGATTTCAGGCGGCTCAAGTCCTGCCAGGTTTGCACTTTCTTCGGATTGCCTGCTGGCAGCAGAAACACGTCGCCGATCACGGCCAGCGGGTCGGCGAACTCGACGTTCTGGCAACGCGCCGACATCACGTACAGTCCGCACGCCACCACGTCGAAGCGACGTGCCATCAGACCGGGAATCAGTCCACCCCATTCCGGCATGGGCACCAACTGAACCTTGAAGCCCATCTTTTTCAAAGTCTCGACCGTGATGGTCGTCGCGAATCCGCCCGCGGTGTCCGGCGCTTTCGTGTAACACCACGGCGCCGCATTCGCGTAGCCGACACGCACTGGTTCACCACTCTTCGCACGGTCCAGCAGACTTGCCGCCGATGCCGGCGCCGACACTATGCCGAACACAATAAGCAAGGATGCGCAGAACAGGATCATCGCCTTGCCCAACGACTGCAAGCTTCGTCGTAGCTTACGGGCATCCGCCATCACACTGCCAAATTTCGACATCGTTACTCTCCAGTTGTAAGCCCCGAGCGCATCGTTGCGCCGGGGTAGAATAAACTCGGGATACCAGGTCTAAATTCAGACACGTGACGAAGCCCAGACAATGCGGCACCACCAGGAAAGCTGTAGGCCGGTTTAATTGGAGGCAGTCGTCGGTTGTGGATAGCCAGTCGTTCCGGACCAGGCATCCCAGGAAACAGGTTCCACCTGCATGAGCACGACACCACCGCCATCCAGCAAATCGAAATACACGCCCTAGCGCCCCGACACCACTCCGTTCAGATAGCCCATCAGCAGTCCCGCTTTCATGACACCGGCGACATTGCTCAGCGCAGAATTGCTCTGATCGACCATTGCCCACCGGGTGCCGTCCGCCATTACGCCGGATTCCACTTCGGTCTCGCTTTGGACCAGAAAGATCATCGTCGTGTCGACTTCGTCCGCTTCCATAAAACGGAGTAAGGAGCAGCCACGCTGATTTACACACCGATCCCCGAAAACCGTTGCTGCAACGCGTGTTCGAAGCGGATGCCGCTGTGCAGCGCAACGGTCGGAGTGGACCACATACTGCTGCCTGGACTGCGCACCAGCAGCACGCGGCCGTTCTGTCCGAGCACGCCGCCGACGGTCACCGACGCACGCACCGGTGCCTTCTCCAGCGGCGCTGCTTCCACGCCGACATACGCGCCACGCAAACAGGCCAACGGTCTGCTCTTGTTGACGACGAAGCGCTCGACCTTGCCAATCAGGATCAGATGGTCGCCGGCATCGACGACCTGCTCCGGCGTACAGAGGAACGTCGCCAGGCTGTCGGGGACGTACGGCACCGTGTCGCCGCACAGATGGGTAGTCGCCGCCAGTTTTGTTTCCGGGTTGCGCGAAGCGAACGCGTCCGACAAAGGCAGTTGTGACGCTTCGAGCACGCTGATCGAATAGCCGTCGACATTGGCAAACGCACCGACACTGGCGGAGCGCCTGGCGAGGCAGGCCAGCACGAGCGGAGGATCCAGCGAAACCGACGTGAACGAGTTGGCCGTGAAGGCGCGCACCTCGTCGTCTTTTGAACGGGTCGCAACGACAGTCACACCGGTAGCGAACGTGCCAAGTGTCCGGCGAAAATTCGCCGATTGCAATGCTGTGGTGCTGTGCCGGACTTCGCCTTCCTTTGCCTTACTCATTGCTCCTGCCCTCATCCTTCCTCGTTGCATCGCCAATACCGCTGCTGATGTAGCTATTTTTTGCTAGACGTCGTGTTTTATAAATTGAAAAAAAAAATACAATTCTTATAAATAGTTGAACTGAGACTGGGCGACCCGGCACGCTTGCGCAATCAGGAAGGCATAGGAGAGCACCGGCCGACAAGCAGACGCTTACCGGCCGGACGTGGAATGAAGAATAAGGAGGAATAACGAAGCCATGCGCAGCGCAGGCCGCGCAATCAGACCAGCGCGGGTGCGCCCATGGGCCTGAAATTCAGCGCCGCCATGACGGATTCCTTAAAGCCGTCCAGGGTTATTTTCGCGTACTTCGACTCCATCGCTTCGATGGAATAGGCCAGATATATCGACCGTTCTATTTTCTCGACATCGTGCACGCGATACATTGGTCGCGCGAGTTTCTTCGACAGCAGGAAGCGCTCGGGCATATATATTGACCCGCCGAATTTCTGCACCAGTTCCAGCCCTGCCGAGAATTGCGAGACATGAATGATCGGCCGCTTGCCGGCCACGTCAAAATGATTTTCCACGTAGATACGATAGGCGTCGCCCCAATCGATTTCGATGAATGTCGGATCCCAGTCCACCCTGCCGCGATCTTCGGTCGAGACGAGTACCAGCGGGTCTTCGAAGAGCTGGATGAACTTGATGCCGTCACGCGAGAACACCTCGCTGCTCAGACACAGGTCGAGCCATCCCTGAAACAGCATGTCCGTCAGTCTTGCGCTGGTCTCGCTCTCGCAGCGCACCGCAACGCCCGGATGTGTCTCGCGCATCTTCGTGATCCAGTTCGTCAGAAATCCTTCGAAGATCATCGAGTCGATACCGACAGAAAGTTCGATATCCAGTCCCGGTGCGAGCGACATCTGACGCCGCATCAACTGCCAGGCGCGGACCATTGCTTCGGCATGGCGATGGAACTGCGCGCCTTCTGCGGTAAGGGAGACGCCATACTTATTTCGCAGCAGCAGAGTCTTGCCGAGGAGATCCTCAAGCGACTTGATGCGCATGGTGATTGCCGAGTGGGTAACGTGCAGACGTTCGGCAGCTCGGCCGAAGCTTCCTGTCGCCACGACCTCGAGAAATGTTTGAGCGAATGCAATGTTCATTGTTCCGGGGTTCGACTGGTATGAGGTTTCAACGCGCTCGCGCAAAGGCGATGGAACCGGCTCGCCAGCGTATCGACATCATGCCCGAATCAAAAAATCCGCATTCGATGCGGACAAAAATGCGCGAAGACCGACCGCTTATGCCCCCAGAAATCCGGCACGCTTGCGTCAGGCGTTGAACTTTCAAAACCGCGCTATGACGGCACAAAGAACAGCCATCCATCAGCCGAAAATAACGGTGCAGAGGAATGAAGACAAAGGAGGCTGACGGCCGACAGAGCGGCAATCCGCCACATTGACTGGATACCATCTCCGCGCCACCGGTCGCGCAAAAGCGAGGGGCCTTCGCTCGAGGCAGATCACGCGCCTGATAAGCCGACTTACTTCATTTTTGGATGGATGTACTCCGCGAAGCGATCGAGACCCGCAAGTTCGTCCGCGTTCGATGCGCCAAAGCCCGTCTTCATCACCATCAGGTCGACACCCATTTCCTTCATTTCGAGCAACCGTTCTTCAACATAATTACGCGTACCGATCACAAGGCCTTTTGCCAGATCTTCGACCGTGTCCGGCATTTCGACTCCCGGAATGATCCCGTCCTGGACTTGCACCGTGTTGTTGAATATTCCCCAGAACTTCTGTTGCTTCACATAGGCGATATCGAGTTTCTGCCGGGCATCCGCATCGTCTCTAGCGACATATAACCACTGCAGATGCGCAAAGTCCGGCTCCTTCTGCGGATTGCCCGAATCCTTGACGCCCTCACGGAACGAATCGAGCAGACCCTGAACATAAGACATGGGCCGGCGCAGCGACGATGTGAACACATGATAGCCATTCTTTGCCGAGTGATAAGCAGCCTCATTACGCTGGCAGGTCTGCCAGATCGCCGGATGGGGCGTTTGCTGCGGAGGCGGCATTATGGTCGCATTGTCGGCGCCGCAATACTTGCCCTTGAACGTCACGTTCTTTTCGGACAACAGCTTACGGAGCAGCAGGAACTTCTCTTCGTAAATTTCGCGCAGCGAATCGACATCCGAAGGCCGGCACATGCGGTCAAACTCGTAGGGCGCACCGCCCCGGCCCGGTCCGATCTCGAGTCGTCCTTTGGTCAGATGATCCACCAGTGCGACATCGCCCGCCAGCACACCAGGATCGTGAGCCGGCAACATCAGGATGGCGGCGACCAGACGCGGGATCGAGATTAACGGCGCGACGTGGGAAAGAATCGCCAATGGTGACGGCGTCGAACCATAGTCCATGAAATGATGTTCACCAACTACCAGGGCGTCAAAACCAAGTTGATCCGCCTTGCCGACTACTTTGAGCATCTCGGGAATCAGATTATTGAAATCGCCGCTTTCGGGAGACCAATAACCGCCCAGTTCAATACCAATCTGCATGTACCCACCTCTTGAATGTTTTGTTGCAGGCAAGGTTATGGTGTCACGCGCCATCACTTGAAGACAAACGAGAAATATTGGCTGTCGGGACAAATAGTCTTAAACGCGATTCGTGTTCATTCATTCGTGACGCCAACTTTTTTTCGAAGCGCCGGATCTATCCGCAAACGTCACCGATCCAAGCTATACAAAAATCGCGCGACCATTGCGCGCGATTTTCGACATTCGACCTGCGATAGGCGAAGCGCCTATCGCTATCAGTCGATCATCGCTTCCACCTTGATTTCGATCGACATGCCGGCTACCAGTCCGGAGACGCCGACGAGGGTTGACGTAGGTTTGTACTTTGCAAATACATCCGAGTGGACCGCTTGGTACTCCGCAGTCGTCGACATATCTGTCACATAGATCACGACGCTCACGATGTGGCTCAAGTCCGCACCGAAGTGAGCAAGAGCCTTCTCGATCTTTTTGTACACCAGCCGGGATTGCGACGTCACATCGGGACCCGCCAGCTTCCCGTGCTGATCGAGGCCGCCAGTTCCCGAAACAAATATCATGTTGCCTTGTTTAAGGGCACGGCAATAACCACCGGAGACTTCCGTACCATCCAGGTATTCTTCACGCATGACGCCATTCCTTTACTTAAAAATCAACGGATAAAACCTGACTGGAGTGTTCAGCTTCGACGTTCTGGCCAAGCGACTCTGCTACTTCCAGACACGACCAAAGAAGTCGAGCCAGTTCCTGCCCATCACTTTCTCGATTCGACCAGCCGACCAGCCGCGCCGCTCAAAGGCGGCGTAGAAGTTCGGATAGTCGGCACACGAACGCATTCCTTCCGGATAGGTCACTTCACCGAAGCGTGTCAACTGGCGCGCGTAGCCCTTATCGCGGATGCCGTACTCAATCAACTCATGCGTCAGATTCTTCGCGAGGTCGGTACCGATGCCGACGTTGTCCTCGCCCAGCAGATTAGCCACGTGGTCGATCTGCACGACGTAATCGTCGATCGTGGCCGCTGGTCCTTTTGGTGAGAACGGCGGAAAGCCGGTGACTCCCACGAAGCCGCCGCGATCCACGATGAATTGCAATTGCTCGTCAGACTTGTTGCGCGGATGCTGCTTCAAAGCCAACGGCGCAATGTGCGTGTAGCACACTGGATCTTTTGAATAGCGGATCGCATCGTCGGCGGACTTCGGACCCACGTGGCTCAGGTCGATCAGAACGCCCAACCGGTTCATTTCATCGATCGCCTCGCGGCCGAAGTCGGACAGGCCGCCGTCGTGACTTTCGTAGCATCCGGTGGCAATCCAGTTTTGCGTGTTGTAGGTCAACTGCATTACCTTCACGCCCAACTCGTGGAAGAGTTGCAGGTATTCGAGCCGGTCTTCGATGCCGCCCGTGTTCTGCCAGCCGAGTACGACGCCGACGCGATTGGTCGCACGTGCGATTTCGACGTCTTCCAGACGATAGACCTGCATGATCAGATCGTCGTTTTCACGCAGGAATTTCTTGTAGGCGCCGAGCTTGCGCATCGTGCCTTCGAAGTTCTCCCAGATCGAGCAGGTGCAATTCGCAAGCGACAGTCCGCCAGCATGCATCTCTTCAAACAACTCACGGCTCCATTCAGCCACGACCAGGCCATCGACGATCAGATGGGATGCACGAGTCACTTGAGTCATAGAACTCCCTAATCTAAAGAAAAGGCGCTGTCCGCCGAGCGGTTATCGGTAGGAATACACCGGCTTTCCGCCGCGGCGAATAAACCCGGCAACATCGGGCACGGTCAGTTCGGCATAGGTGTCGCAGTGAGCAATAAGCCGGTTGACCGGATCGGTCGTGTACTCGTAGAAGCGCAGATCGACCGCCTTGCCCATTCCACGCACGGCCTGAATCGGCTCGACCAGGTCCGGCCGGCGCGTGACCAGCAGCGCGCGGTCGTAGTCATTGCGCGCGGCTTCCCTGATCATCCGCGTGGAGAATCCGGCTTCGATCCCGCGATCAATATAGATATGCGCCTTGATCTCCGCGGGATAGCTGACCGGCTCAAATCCCTGCTCCTTGAAACGCGCGGCGATTTTCAGTTCGTGCGCCCGCCGTGCCGGGTAGATATGTTCAGGCGCAATCGAGCTGAAGTAGTACATTCGGTTGAATTCAGCTTCGGGCATGAGCTTGCGGATCAGTCCTGCGAGGTCGATATCCATTGACATGCCCAAACCACGCGTGCCGTTCAGAAAATAGGCACCGTCTACGTAAACGTTAGTCCTTTGCATCGTTTTTCCCCGGCGATCAGCAGGTCCTGAAGAAATCAACAATCGACTTCACCGTCTTGCTCTGCGGATCGCACAGATCGAAGACATACGTCGAGTGATCTTCCTCGGGGAATACGGCATATTCGGTGCGCAAGCCTTTCTTCCGGCAAGCATCCACGAAGAGGCTGGCCTGGCGGTGAAATTCCTGCGATTCCTCGTCGCCGACCATGATCTGCATCGGCGGTGCCTTCTCCGGAATTTGAAACAGCGGGCTTTGCGAGATCACCGCTTCGACCGTGAGTTGCACATAGGTCTGGATATAGCAGGCTTTGATCGCATGCATGTCGTAGATGCCGCTCATCGGTGCGACGCCTTTGAGTACGTTGGCGGGCAACCCTTCTTCTCGCCAGTCGGTGAGCGCCATCATCGCGGCGAGATGGCCGCCTGCAGAATGCCCGACGAGAAAGATCTGGTCCGGATCGCCGTTGACTTCCACCGCATGTTCATAGGCCCACGCGACCGCTGCACGGCATGCCTGCGTCTGATCGGGAATACGCACTTTCGGGCACAGCGCGTAATCAGCGACAACCACCGTATAGCCGTGATGCCAGAAACCATTGGCAGCGTAATTCCACAGCTTGCGGGTATTCTTATGCCACCATCCACCATGAATGAAGATGACGATAGGTGCGCCGGGCTGTCTGGCAGGGAACACATCCACGCGTTCTTCATCGCGTGCGCCAACTCGAATATTGACGATCGGCTTTAATGCTTCTACCGTCTTTTCACTTTGAACCTTCAGAAACTCTAGATAGGGAGCAAGGTCCGAATAGGAGCGAACGAGATCGAGGTGACTACTGATCTCATCCGGATGTTCATAAGGGGTTCCGTAAAGCATCGCACGTCCTTTTCGATATTCGCATGCTGATTCGGCCATGCAGAGGTCATTCGCTTTTCAAGCTGGTCAGATTAAAGTAACGGAGCGTATTATTCCAACTCAATCGAGTCTGGATTATACGAAGACAACTTCTCAATCAATTTCAATTAAATGTGACTCAGGTCACGTTCCTTGAATCGATGGTCTGGCGCTTGGCAGGATCGTTGGTGATTTAGCCTGGCAGCGCACACGCCACAATCAGAACTGGTGCGCAATACCAATCATCGTGATGATGCGATCCGATTTGCCGGCGAGCGGCCAGGTAACCGCGCTCGAGGCTGCCGCCGCGCCCGTTCCATTCTGGCTCGACGCATGGCCGTAAGCGGCTTCGGCATAGATCATGGTCAACTTGCTCAGTCCGGGGACGTGGCCGCAGTTCCTTGCCGATAGGTCGCGGACGAATCGCCGCGCGATTTCAGCAGATCGTGGCCGGCCTCGATGGTCCGCGACGGCCTTGCCCTCCAAGTTGTAAAGCGCGAGACGTTGTTACAGCGCTCAGCGTTTCAGAACGTCGAATAGGCGTTGGTCATGTTTTGGAGAGGCTGTAGTAGCCGCCAAATATGACTTTTCCAATCTGATAGCTTGGACCGGCACACGCGATAATGACGAACTGGCGGTCTCATAAGCGGCGTTGACGGTGGGAAGAAGAGTTCGGTGCCACTGCCGGTGCAGCGCTCCAATTCGACCGGATTTCCATTATCGGAATGATGTAGCCGGCGGCGAAAGCCAGGTTGTCGGTGCTGTAATTCGCCGCGCCGGCGACAGCTAGCCTGATCCCGTCGAGCCCGCAACGGTACCGGATGCGTACAATGCACCGAGCTTGAGGCCATTCCACGACGGGCTCGGCCACTTCACTGCATTGCTGATTCCGATCGAGCTGTCCGCGAGATTGACGTCGCCTGGCGCGGTGGAATACTCAAGGTAGTAGTTGCCCTGTACAGGTGTCACGATGTCCTGCAACACGTCGAACTGACGAACGAGCGTCAATGTGACGTATTATCGTCCGACAGGCCCACGTAGGCATTGCGGTCGAACAGGCCGTCGCGTTGTGCAAAGCGCCGCTACATAGATCGAACTGGCATCCAACTTCGAAGATCGCATTCAGACCGCCAGCGAGATCTTCCATGCCGCGCAACCCCCGACGGCTGATATATCTTACTCAATTGCATGGAAAGCTGGTTACTTTGGCCGCCGGTGTAATGCAAGTACTGCCGGGATTCGTTGAGCCGGCCATACAGCTCAACCGAAAATTGAGCATTCGATTGCTGCGATATCACAAAAGCCGATAGTACGACCGCCGCACTCGCGACGATTTTCACTTTAATGCTCGACATGTCAATCACCTTGATTGGAGTTGATGAAAGATCGACCGCAATGGGTGTTAGATAACCAGATAAGTCTGTTTAGAAATTTCAGCAGTAGGCAAATTGTTTAGTTACCCAATTCAAACTAATAAAGCAAATATTTGACTCTGTAACTCTGCTAATTGGCCGACGTGTTCCCGTCATGCCGGGAAAGAGCCGTCCCTCCGTCAGCCGATTGAATTGATGCACGGGATAGCTGAAATCACCTCGCAGGCTCGTGGAATTCGCCCACATTGTTGAACATCATCGAGCGGCACCACACTGTCCGGTTGACAGAACGCCGTCGAGGCCAAGAAACCGCCTTGGAAAACGCTCACTCGGTCGCACCGGCCTGAAAGGCTCGCCGATTGCGATAGGCGGCGCAGCGTTCGATTACGTGCATCGCTGAAATGGACTAGAACCCGCACTACGACGCGGGAAAGCAAATCGTCTATTCGACGCTGCATCCGGCCTCCATCGCCTTTCGGATGTTGTTGCGGCGCACGCCCCGCGCGATTTTTATCTTCGCGATGCCTTCCGGCCGCGCCCCGCTCTTCTCTCCTCTGGCAATGGTGAAGTCGGAGATCGACAGTGTGGGCACCAGCCATGTGCCTTGCTTCAACATGATATCGATGCAGGCTTCGTCGATGAACGAGCCATGCTTCACCGTATCCACCCCGGCTGCCAGAACGTGGCGGATGCCCTCAGTGGAGTGCGCGTGTGCAGCCACGCGCATGTCGGAGTCATGGGCCTCGGAAACGATGACCTTCATTTCCTCGACCGTATAGTTCGGCTAGTGCACCTTGTCGCCGGCCGAAAGAGTACCTTCGGCGCAAGCGGCGTCTTCGACTTCGCCGGGTCATAAGGATATGAATGCAGCGACGGATCAAACCACCACGCGTCGAGCGGCGCGATGGACTCGGCCAGCGGATCAGCAGCTTCTAGAAGTCGTACGCTATGACCGGTTGGCGACTGGGCTGGATCATCGGCCGGAGACCGTCGATACACTGCGTTGCTTGCTGCCCGAAGCGGGCATATACATGATGATTGACGTGCGCGCAACGTTAGCACGTACGTTTTCACGTGGCAGCTTTTCCGCGAGAAAGGTGTCTCACTGCTGGATGCGAGCCTGTTTGGCGAAACCGCGAAGGGCTTCATGCGGCTCAGACTGGTGGTGGACGAGCCGCGTCTGATCGACGCCTGCGATCGCACCGCGGATTTCGCGCGCCGTGAAGTTGCGCGGGCGTGGGTTTGTGTGAAGCCGGTCACGCGCAAAGAGCGGGCCGTCGCAACCCACTCGCGTGTTAGCCAGCGTTAGACCACCAGCGCTTGGCGTTGTGTCGCGGCTTCGCGCATCACGTCCACTAGATTCTCGATCCCTTCGGCGAACTGCGCATCGCCGATCGTCAACGGAAACAGGAAGCGGATCACATTCGCATTCACGCCGCAAGTCAGCAGGATCAGCCCGCGTTCGAGCGCGAGAGTCTGCACGCGCTTGACGAATGCCGCATCCGGCTTGCGCGTTTGCGGATCGCTAAATTCCGCCGCTATCATTGCGCCGGGACCGCGCACATCGATTAATTGCGGCACAGTTTCGCGCAGTGCGTGCAGATGTGCCTTCAGGCGATCGCCAAGCACGATCGCACGCTCGCAAAGCCGCTCTTCGTCGATCACGCGAATCACCGCCAGCGCCGCCGCGACCGCCAGCGGATTGCCTGCGTACGTGCCGCCCAAACCGCCCGGCGCGGCGGCGTCCATCAGATCCTTCCGTCCGGTGACCGCCGACAGCGGGAAACCGCCCGCGAGACTTTTCGCCATCGTCGTGATGTCGGCACACACGTCGTGGTGTTCCATCGCGAGCAGCTTGCCGGTGCGCGCAAAGCCGGTCTGCACTTCATCGGCGATCAGCAGAATGCCGTACTGATCACAGATCGCGCGCAGGCCGCGCACGAAGTCGGCGGGCGCGGGATTGAAGCCGCCCTCGCCCTGGACTGGTTCGAAGATGATCGCGGCGACGCGCTGCGGATCTACGTCCATTTTAAAGAGCGCATGGATCGCTGCAAGCGCGTCGTCGGTGCTCACGCCGGCCGATGCGCTTGGAAACGGCGCGTGAAAAACTTCCGACGGGAAAGGGCCAAAGCCGAGCTTGTAAGGCGCGACCTTGCCGGTCAGCGCCATGCCCATCATCGTACGGCCATGAAAGCTGCCGCCGAACGCGATCACAGCAGGCCGCCCGGTCGCCGCGCGCGCGACCTTAATCGCGTTTTCCACGGCTTCCGCGCCGGTGCTGAACAGCGCAGTCTTCTTGTCGAAGTCGCCGGGCACACGCGCATTCAGCGTTTCTGCGAGCTCGACATACGACGCGTACGGCACTACCTGATAGCAGGTATGCATGAAGCGATCGAGCTGTTCGCGCACCGCATTAATGACCCTCGGATGACGATGCCCCGTATTGAGCACCGCAATGCCCGCTGCGAAGTCGAGATAGCGATTGCCTTCGACGTCCCACAATTCGGCGTTCTGCGCACGATCGATGTGGAACCGACACATCACGCCGACGCCGCGCGGCGTGGCGGCTTCCTTGCGTTGTATGAATTCGCTGTTGTTCATGACGCTGATTCCTTGATGATGGCGACGGACCATGGCCGATGAACCGCCGGATGAAAAGTCAGTCGAGATACGACGACGTAGTCGGCGCGAGGCGTCGCAGATACGCGTTCCACTCGCGGCGATAGGGATCGTCGCTGGCAGCGTTCGACGTGCGTTCCCACTCCTCGTACTGCGTGGCGGTCAGTTCGCAGACGGCGTCGTTGAGCGGCCAGGCACGCTCACCGGTTGCCTGAATTGCGAGTTGCACGCGGCACGCGCGATCAAGGTTAAGCATCAGGATGACCGCTTCAGCGATTGATCCGCCGCACGTCAGCAGACCGTGATTGCGCAGGATCATCGCGGTGTGCGCGCCCAGATCGGCGATCAGCCGCTCGCGCTCGGCGAGGTTGACAGCGATGCCTTCGAACGCGTGATACGCGATGCGTCGATGAAATTGCAGCGCCCACTGGTTGCACGGCTGTAAGCCGCACGCGAGCGACGCCACCGCGACTCCCGCTACCGTATGCGTGTGCGCGACACATTCGGCGTCATGGCGTGCCTGATGGATTGCACTGTGAATCACGAATCCAGCGGGATTTACGACGTGTTCGGTCGGCTCAACGATGCGCCCTTCCGTATCGATCTTCACCAGCGAAGACGCGGTGATCTCGCGAAACAGCAGGCCATACGGATTGATTAGAAACTGGTCGCGTGTCCCAGGAACGCGCGCCGAGATGTGCGTATCGATGCCGTCGTCGAGACCATAGTGTGCGATCAGCCGATAGGCTGCGGCAAGGTCTTCCCGTGCTCTTCGCTCCTGTGCGGCGATCAAGCGACACCGCCCATGCACAGGTATTTCAGTTCAAGGTAATCATCGATGCCGTACTTTGAACCTTCGCGCCCGAGTCCGCTCTCCTTGATGCCGCCGAACGGCGCGACTTCCGTCGAGATTAGCCCTTCGTTGATGCCGACCATGCCGTATTCGAGCGCCTCAGCAACGCGCCAGATGCGCCCGATGTCCCGTCCGTAGAAGTACGACGCCAGGCCGAATTCGGTGTCGTTTGCCAAACGGATCGCTTCTTCTTCGGTCGAAAAGCGGAAAATCGGTGCTACCGGTCCGAAAGTCTCTTCGCGAAAAATCTTCATGTCGCGCGTCGCGCCCGTCAGCAGCGTTGGCTGGAAAAAATTTGCGCCATACGCATCGGCTTCGCCACCCACCATCAGCTTGCCGCCGCGCGCAAGCGCGTCGTCGACGTGCTCCTGCGCTTTCGCTACGGCCTTTTCATCGATCAGCGGTCCGAGCTTCGTGTCGCCGTCGAGACCGTTGCCGACCTTCAACTGTGTGATCGCGTTCGCCAGCTTGCCGACGAACGCATCGTGCACGCCTTCCTGCACGAGGAAGCGGTTCACACAGACGCAAGTCTGGCCCGCATTGCGGAACTTAGACGTTATTGCGCCGTTCACGGCCGCATCAAGATCCGCATCGTCGAACACGATGAAAGGCGCGTTTCCGCCCAATTCCATTGAGGTCTTCTTGACGGTGCCCGCGCATTTTTCCAGCAGTAGCTTGCCAATTTCCGTCGAGCCGGTGAACGAAAGTTTCCTGACGACCGGGTTGCGGCACAACTCGTCGCCGATCAGCGCCGCGTTGCCCGTCACGCATGACAGCACGCCGGGCGGCACGCCCGCGCGTTCGGCCAGCACACATAGTGCGAGCGCCGAAAATGGTGTCTGGCTCGCCGGTTTAAGCACCATCGTGCAACCAGCGGCAAGTGCCGGTCCAATCTTGCGCGTCAGCATTGCGGCTGGAAAATTCCAGGGCGTGATCGCCGCGCACACACCGATCGGCTGCTTGATGACGACGATGCGGCGATCGCCTGCTGGAGCGGGAATTGTGTCGCCGTAGACTCGCTTCGCCTCTTCTGCGAACCACTCGATGAAAGAGGCGGCATAGACAATTTCGCTGTGGCTTTCCGCGAGCGGTTTGCCCTGCTCGCAGGTCATCAACGTCGCGAGATCGTCCTGATGTTCGAGCATTAGATCGTACCAGCGCCGCAGAATTGCCGCGCGTTCCTTGCCAGTTTTCTTAGACCACGCAGGCAACGCGCGTTGCGCGGCATCAATCGACGCGCGCACCTGATCGAGCGTCGCGCGCGGCACCGTGCCGATCGTGCGGCCATTGGCCGGGTTAGTCACGACGATCCGCGCGGAAGGGTTCGACGCTGTCCATTCGCCGGCGATGAACGACTGTTCGCTAAACAGCGACGGGTCGCGCAACGCGGGCATGGCAAGCACATCAATCGACATCAACAACTCCAGTTCGGAAATGAAAGTGAGGTCACAACACGTCGTCACGAATGCATGCCTTGAAGTGCAGCGGCGCAACCTCGCGTATCGCTGGTCGCTGCTGCGCGCATTCCGGCACCGCGTAAATGCAGCGCGTGCGAAATACGCAACCGCTAGGCGGCGAGACAGGATCGGCGACATCGCCTTGCAGCAAGACGCGTTTTCTACGCTGTTCCGGCCGATCGTTGGGAACGGCGGAGATCAGCGCTTCGGTGTACGGGTGCTTTGGCGTCTGCGTAATCGAACGCGCCGGTCCGATCTCCATGATCTGCCCGAGATAGACCACGACGATGCGATCGGACAGATATTCCATCACCGTCAGATCGTGCGAAATAAACAGCATCGCGAGATTAAGGCGCTGCTTCAGTTCATCAAGCAAGCTTACGATCTGCGCCTGAATCGATACGTCGAGCGCGGAGATTGGCTCGTCGGCGACTATAAACTTCGGATTGACCGCTAGCGCCCGCGCGATCACTACACGCTGCCGCTGACCGCCCGACAGCGCGGTCGGGCTGCGGTCTTTATAGTCATCGGACAGCGACACAAGGTCGAGCAGTTCACTTACGCGCCGGTTCACTTCGCCTTCGGTCGCGTAGATGTTCTGGACCCTCAGCGGCTCCGCGATCACATCGCGAATCTTCATACGCGGGTTGATCGACGCGAACGGGTCCTGGAAGATGATCTGCGCGCTGCGGCGGTACTCGCGCAGCGCCGATGCGTTCATTGCCATCACGTCCCGGCCGTCGAAGCGGATTGCGCCGCCCGTAGGCTCAATCAGGCGCAGCACGGATCGGCCGATCGTCGTTTTGCCCGAGCCGGATTCACCCGCTAGGCCGAGCGTCTCGCCCGACATGATATCGAATGAGACGTCGTTGACGGCGTGCACGTGGCCGACGAGCTTCGAGAACATGCCGTGCCGGATGTCGTACAACTTTCGCAGGTGGCTCACAGTCAGTAACGGCGCCGCGGCAGCCTGCGTGGCCGCCGTGTGAACGGGGGAATCGAGAGTGGGCGTCATATCGTTTGACCCTGCAAGACGGGCATGCATTGCGGCGTCTGCTCCAATTCGCGCCAGCGCAGACAGCGCACCTGGCGCAGGCCGTCGTTGGTCGCTTCGAGCGATGGTACCTGTTTGTCGCAACGTCCGACGACCGCATGCTCGCACCGCTTATGGAAAGCGCAGCCGCCCGGGAGCGACGCCGGGTTCGGCGCACCACCCGGGATCGGTTTGACGCGGTGACGCGCGTCGCCCAGACGCGGACGTGAGCGCATTAACGCCTGCGTATAAGGCATCAACGGACGGTTGAACAGCTCCCCGACTGGCCCCGTTTCGACAATCTCACCCGCGTACATCACAAGCGCGCGATCCGCGATCTCAGCCACCAGCGATAGGTCGTGCGTAACGAAAAGAATTGCCATCTGCGTTTCCTGCTGCAGCTGTTTCATGCGTTCCACGATCTGCGCCTGCACAGTCACGTCGAGCGCGGTCGTCGGCTCATCCGCGATCAGCAACGCAGGATGGCACGACAGCGCAATCGCGATCATCACGCGCTGACGCATGCCGCCGGAAAGCTGATGCGGATAGCTTTTCAGGCACTCTGCGGGGCTTGGAATGCCGAGCATCGATATGAGGCGCAGCGCTTCAGTGGCACGTTCTCTTGGCCGCATCTTCCGATGCGTTCCGAGCGCCTCTTCGATCTGCGCGCCGATGGAATGAAGCGGGTTCAGCGAAGACATTGGCTCCTGAAAAATCATCGCCGCATCGTTGCCGCGCATGCGCTGCAATTCACGCTCTCGCAGCATGACGACATCGACGGTCCGTCCGTCTTTGCGAGCAAGACGAATGCAGCCGCGCACCGACGCATTGCCTTCAATCAAACCGAGCAGCGCAAGTCCGGTTGTCGATTTACCGCAACCGGACTCACCGACGATCGCAACGATCTCGCCCTTGCCTATTGAAAACGAAACGTCGCGCACGACTGAAGTAGGCGGCTGTCTCTTGCCGCTGTCGAACGACACGGAAAGATGCTCGACCGTGAGCACGCGGTTGTGTTCTAGAGTGGCGGTCATTTAATGCTGGTTCCGATCAGGTAGAAACTGAACACGGTGGCGGCGACAGCGGCGCCCGGCGCAAAACTCATGCTGGGGTTCATCGCCAGATAGTCGAACCCAGCGCGTACCATCGCGCCCCAATCAGGCGTCGGCGGCGGCATTCCAAGGCCAAGAAACGACAGACTCGCGGAAGTGAAGATCGAGTACGCAACCGTCAACGCGAACTGCGCGGCAACGATGCGCGCGGTGTTCGGCCAGATGTGCTTTAGCATGATCCAGTCAGCGCGCGCGCCAACCGCTTTCGAGGCCTCGACAAACACCGACTCTCGCAATGCAAGCGTTTGTCCGCGCACAAGACGCGCGATGCGCGGCCAGCTGACGAAGCCCAGCACGAGCACAAGGTTGATAAGCGTCGGACCGATCATCGCGGTAATGATGAGCGCGAGAATGAGCCCCGGCAGCGCGATAAAAATGTCGATCACTTGCGTGCACACCAGATCGACACGGCCGCCGAGATAACCGGCGACGAGGCCGACCGGAATGCCGATGATAGCCGCGATTACCGCCGCGCCGATCCCGACGATCAGCGACGATTGCCCGCCAAAAATTAGGCGCGAAAGGATGTCGCGGCCAAGCTCGTCGGTACCGAGCAAATTGTCGCCGCCAGGCGGCGCGAGAAACATGATGCTGCTCGCGGTCGGATCGTGAGGCGCGAGGAACGGTGCGAGGAGTGACATCGCGATCATCACCAGCAAAATCAGGCCGCCGACTTGCACTTTGGGACGTTTCAGAATGTCGAGCACTTCGAACTCCTAGTTCAGCCGGATCTGCGGATTGATCAGCATGTAAACGACATCGGCAAGCAAGTTCATCACAATCACTGCAACGATGATGAACATTCCGACCGCTAGCATCACCGGATAGTCCCGCGAAAGAATCGACGTGACGAAAAGCTTTCCGAGGCCGGGCATCGAGAACAGCGTCTCGGTGACGACCGCGCCGCCCATCAGCTGACCGAGACTGATGCCGATATAGGTGATGACCGGTAGGATCGAGTTGGGCAGAATGTGCCGGAAAGATACGCGGTGAGCCGAAAGACCCTTGGCCCGCGCGACGCGCACGAAAAGCCGCTCGCGCACCGCCTGATACTCAGCGCGATAGACCAGCGTGAAGGCGCCGAAGTAATAAGCGGCGAGCGTAGCAGTCGGCAGAATCAAGTGTTCAAGATGCACGAACAACCCGCGGTCCCATGGCACCCAGCCCACCGATGGTAGCCAGCCGAGCTTTACCGAAAAGACGAAGATCGCGACCATCCCGAGCATGAAATTCGGCACGGTCATACCGACAATAGACAGCACGGTCGCAAACGGCGTGATCACGCGCTGGCCCCACGTCATACTGCTGAGGCCAACCGAGACGATGGTCGCGACCGTGATCGCCAGCACCGCGAGCTCGACCGTCACCGGCAGCGAGCGCAACATCATCTCGGCGACGGTCTGATGCGTTGTGTACGAGCGGCCAAGGTCGCCGGTCAGCGCGTGACTGACCCAACTCAAGTACTGCAGAACGGCCGGTCTGTCGAAGCCCATCTGATGGCTCAGATCGGCGATCGCTGCAGGTGTTGCATCCTGGCCGAGCATTAGCGCAGCCGGATTGCCGAAGAACACCGCAACGCTAAAAAACAGTAACGCGGTGATGAAAACGAGATTTGGCGCGGCCCATACGAGCCGTCTGCCTATCACTGTCAACATAAGAGCATGCCCCCGATAAAGCGTGCGGCGCGTTCAGCGCATTACGAATGGATCTGCGACCGCTTCGCCGCCGACCTCGATCATTATTGCCTTCGTCTCTGTGTAGTCCTTGAGGGCATCAATGCCCGCTTCGCGGCCGTACCCGCTCTGCTTGAAGCCACCAAACGGCACGTTAACGCCGGTCACACGATAGGTGTTGATCCACAGGCGTCCCGCCTGAATAGCGCGCGCCGTGCGCATAGCGCGCGCGAAATCGCGGCTGAAGATGCCGCCGGCGAATGCGTAGTCGCTGTCGTTTGCAATGGCGATGGCTTCCTCGTCCGTTTGGAATTTCAGCACGCTGAGCACAGGGCCAAACAACTCTTGACGCACGATCGGGTAGTCGCTTGAATTGCAGAGCGCGATCGTCGGCTCGAAGCACAGATTATGCAAAAGTCCTCTGACGCGCTTACCCCCGGCGACCACTCTGGCCCCCCGTTCGACTGACTGCGCAAGCAGCGTTTCTATGCGACTCACCTGCCGCTCGGTCGCGAGCGGCCCCATGTTCGTCGACGCGTTTGTCGGGTCGCCGATCGTGATGGTCTTCACGCGGTCAACAAGCTTTTTGATCATCACATCGTGGATCGATTCATGCGCGATCAACCGGGAACCTGCCGCGCAACTCTGCCCGCTTGCGCCAAAAATTCCAGCGACGATCCCGTTCACGCAACTGTCGAGGTCGGCGTCGTCGAACACGATCACCGGCGACTTGCCGCCCAGTTCGAGCGAGAGTTTGGCAATGTTGTGCGCGGAGTTGGGTATTAGCTTGCGCGCGGTTTCCACACCGCCGGTAAACGCGATACGGCGCACCAGGGGATGGCTAGTGAGCGTTATCGCGCAAGGATTGGCGTGCCCGGACACAAAGTTGATGACGCCCGGTGGAAATCCGACCTCGTGTGCGACTTTCGCCAGCGCGAGCAGCGGCGCCGACGCATCTTCGGATGCTTTTATGACGATCGTGTTGCCGGTCGCGAGCGCGGGCGCGATCTTGTACGCCGATAGCTGCAGCTGAGAATTCCACGGGATAACAGCCGCGACCACGCCGACCGGCTCGTGCAACACAAGATTCAGCATGTTCGATGCGGACGGAGGGATCTCTCCCTGCAGCTTGTCGGCGAGGCCCGCGTAGTAGGTGTACGCACGCGCAGTGTGCGCTGCCTGCCAGGTCGTTTCCTTCAGCAGCTTGCCCGTGTCCTGCGTCTCGACGAAGCCAAGCCGGTCCTTGTTTTCGACGAGCTTGTCGGCAAACTTCTGCAACAGCGCCGCGCGCTCATTCGGCGTCATCCTCGGCCATGGTCCGCTCGTGAATGCGCGATGCGCGGCCTGTACGGCGCGATCTACGTCGGCGGCGGTCGCGTCGGGAATGGTTGCCCATTGCTGGCCAGTCCAGGGATTGAGACTGTCGAACGTGCGGCCGTGATCCGCCTGCACGAATTCACCGTCGATGTACATTGCGAAAGTTTCGATTTGCTGAGTCATAGAAGCGCCTCAATGAGGGATGGCACGGCGCGCAGTGTCCGTGGCGATGAGTGGCTGCGGTGGCGCTCAGTGAGTCCTGACATCGAGCGGGCGCGTTTCGTACGTATCGATCAGCACGCGGTTATCGTCGTCGTCGAGCCGGGCGTTGAGCGCAGCTACGGCACTCGTCACATGTTCGGCTTTGGTGGCACCGAAGATTGGTGATGTAATGCCGGGCTGGCGCAACGCCCAAGCAAGTGCGATCTGCGCCGGTTCCACGCCGTGCTTTTCCGCAATCTGCGCGACCCGTTTTTGCGCCATAAAGTCGCCGGGACGGTGGTAGTGCTTGAGCGTGTAATCGTCGGACTCGTGACGGACGGTGTGATTGGCCGCTTTGCGCCGATCCGCGCATAGGAAGCCACGCGCGAGCGGGCTGAACGGCACTATCGCAATGTCATATTCACGGCAGAACGGGAGCAGTTCTCGCTCGGCTTCGCGGTGGCAGATGTTGTATTCGCATTGCATTGACGCGAACGGTGTGCGTCCCATCTGCTTTGCGAGGCTCACGCAGTGTACGAAAGCCCACGCGGGCATTGTCGTCGCACCGACATAACGGACCTTGCCGCTCGTGACCAAGTCGTCGAACGCGACGACCAATTCTTCCAAATCCGTGTCCGGTTGCCAAATATGCGTTTGCAACAGATCGATGTAATCGGTTTTCAACCGCGCGAGCGATGCATCAACGGCGCTAATCACGTGCTTGCGCGAATAGCCACGCGCGTTCGCGTGTCTGCTCATCGGATTACCGAGCTTGGTGGCCAGCACGATCTCGTCACGCGAAGCGTAATCCCATAGCGCATTACCAAGCACCGTTTCGCTCGCACCCGACGAATAGAAGTCACAGGTATCGATCAGATTGATACCGGCCTCGACTGCAGTGCGTAGGATCGGGCGCGCCTCATTCTCTTCCAAGATCCACTTGCGCCACGAGGGGCTTCCGATGCCCATTGCACCCAGTCCGATGCGCGAAACGCGCAGGCTCGATCGACCAAATCTTACGTACTCCATGAAGCAGTCCCCCGTGAGTCGTATGTCTATCCAATATTGACCAAGTCTAGTCGAAATGTATTTTGTCAGCTAGTATCTCGTATACCAACAGATTAAGTGGGGTGATGCAAGTGGAAAAAATTCGTGCGAGCGACGGGTTGGAGCTTAGCTACGTGAGGCAAGGGAGCGGGCCGTTTGTTACGCTCATACACGGCATTGGTGCTGATCAGGCGAGTTGGGACGCTATAGCTAGTCAGCTTGAAATGCGTTTCACGGTGATTCGCGCGGACCTGCGCGGCCACGGCGCGTCGGACAGAATGACTTGCTGCTCGCTGGATGATCTCGTAGCAGATCTTGGTAGGCTGCTTGATGCAGTGGGAGCGCAGAAAACACATCTGGTTGGCTTTTCATTGGGCGGGTTAATCGCGCAGAAATATGCGATCGAAAATTCCGTGCGGCTTGATCGGCTTGTGCTGATCAGCTCGGTGGCCGAGCGTACCGATGAGGAGCGCGCCCGCGTGTTGACGCGTGCGGATCAGATCGATCGCGAGGGGATTGCAGCGGTCGTGGCGGCAGCTGATGAGCGGTGGTTCACGCCCGCATTCAAAGCTGCTAATCCGCAGCGCATCGCCGAGCGCCTCGAACAACTCGTGCAAAACGATCACCGTTCATACGCAGCGGCCTATCGCGTATTCGCCGAAGCGGACCGGGGGATGGCCTTCGAACGCATCACCGTACCGACGCTGGTAATGACCGGCGAAAACGATCCGGGATCGTCGCCGCGGATGTCGCGCCTGTTACATGAGAAAATTGCAGGGTCGCAGCTACGCATCCTGCCGGAATTGCGCCATAGCGTGCTGCTCGAAGCGCCGGACCTGATCGCCGGATTGCTGCTTGACTTTTTCCAGCCAACATAAAAACCGACCGGGCCGCGCATAGCGGCCCACATGTAGACAAGGTGTGACGATGACAGAAGACGCAATGGTTGCCCAAGAACTGGGGTTGGGCGTCACCAAGAACGAAACCATCCGCATAAAAACGCTGAACGTACTGCGTGAAGCAATTATCGCAGGACGGCTCGCCCCGGGCCAGAAGCTAATCGAACGCGACTTATGCGAGCAGACCGGCGTGAGCCGCAGCAGCATCCGCGAGGCGCTGCGCAATCTTGAATCGGAACGGCTCGTCGAGAGTCTCGACACGAAAGGCGTTGTAGTAGCGACGCTGACGCCCCAAATTGCCGCAGAGATCTACGAAGTGCGCGCCGCGCTCGATTCGGAAGCGGCGCTGCATTTTGCCGAGCGCAGCACCGATGCCGACATCGCCGAACTCAAAGCGACTTTCACCGCGCTAAAGACGACGCCGGTCGAGAACGACGATGAGTTCCTAGCGGCATCGAATCGCTTCTACGCGATCATCTACCAGGGCGCACGCAACGAAACTGCGAAGTACGTGATGCAACTGCTCGGCGCACGCATCAGTCTTCTGCGCGCCACAACGACGCGACGCGCACCGATCGATCGACGGCATCGCACAGTGGAGCTAATGGGGAAGATCTTTACCGCGCTGAGCAAGCGCGACGGCAATGCAGCCGCCTCGGCGGTTCGCGCACTTATCGAGCGTTCGGCGCAATCGGCATCCGCGTTGCTGAAAGAATCTCAGGGAAACCGGCAAAGTTGACTCCCGAGCGATCCTTGTTTCGACGATGCAGTGCTCTCACAAGCACTGCCCTCTATGCGTTAGCGTGGCGCTGCAGCTTCCGCCTCCGCTTCTTGCGCGATTTCCTTTGCATCCTGATGCCGATCTCCGATGCGCGCGTGCGGCCGTCCGCCGCTTGCAGCTCCCAGCACAACAACGATTTCGTCGGGGTTCGGCGCATCGGGAATTGCGAATTCGAGCGTGATGAAATACGCCCGCGCCGAACCGTCGTGAATGTGCTTAATCGGGATCTGTAGAGACGTATTCAGCCCGCCGCGTTTGTTCGTGAACGACAGGAAGCTCTCCGCCTGGACCGCGTCCCGGTAGTGATTGCCGAAGCGCAGATTGTGGATCACTGCCGACGCGTGCTCGACCTCCCCGCCACCGCCTACGACCGCGCTCTTGCCGTAGGCTTCGATGAATGCCTTTCCACCAATTTCATCGAGCATACGTGCCGTCATCACACTGCCGAGTTCGCTGCAGCCCTCGCGCTGTTCGGGCGACAAATCTTCGACGAAGCCACGCCCGAACCACGGATTGCGAATCACCGCCGCGATACCGACAATCGTGACGGGCGTAGTCAGCGCCTTCGCGCCTTCGATGAACGTGGTTTCCTTATAAACCACGGTTTTGCGAATCGAAAACGGCATTGTTATTCCTTGGGAGAATTTGTGGGTTGGGTAGCAAGTTCGGCAAGCACCTTACGCGTGACGCGAAAGCAGTCGACGCCTACAGGAATGCCGCAATACACCGCGATCTGGATCAGCGCGGCGCGCAGTTCGTCACGACTTATCCCATTCTTCAACGCGCCGCGCACGTGCAATTCGAACTCGTGCATTTTGCCAAATGCAGCGATCATGCCGAGGTTGAGCAGGCTGCGCTCACGCGGCACGAGCGTCGGATCACCCCACACCGTGCCCCAGCAGTATTCGGTGACAAGTTCCTGAAACGGCCGATTGAAATCATCGGCGTTCTTAAGCGACTGATCGACATATGCGTCGCCGAGCACCTCACGGCGGCGCTGTTCGCCAATAGAAAAGCGTTCTGCATCCATCATGTCTCCTTTCACGTCACGCGGCAGGACTCGGCGCCTGGAAGCCCGCCTGCATCCGCGAGCGTTCCGACGACGGCGCCCACGTGCGCGTTTCGAGTTGGTACAGAAAGCCGAGGTCGGCTTTCTGTACATCCACACCGTGTGAGTAGGCACGCTTAAGCGCGTAACCAATGTGCTGGCAGGTGATGCCGCTTTCCTTCGCATTGTCCGCACGCGCGCCGATGCCGTCGTCGGCGACGAAAGGAAAGGCGATGACATCAAGCGAGTTTTGATCGGCGTTCGCTGCGGGCAACGTCGGCAAGAATTTTTCGCCCGCGATCTCGCGCCACGACGCAATTAATGCATCGCTGACTGACGCATCCCCAAGTTGGCCCGACAACGATGTCACATCGCCATCACGCGTCGCCGCGTAGACGCGCCACGTATGCTTGCCATCGATGATCACCAGCCCAAGCCCGCGTTTTGCTGCAATCGTCGCTGCGCCCGTGAGACCGATGAGATCAGCGAGATGCGTGACGCCAACGCGCACCGCGCCACCTTTTCGCTTTGCCATCCCAGCGATTAAGTCAACCACCCGCGGCCCCATGTCGAGCATCGAACGTCCCGCCGCATTAATGACGCCAGTGCTCGCATCAAAGCTCGGTTGATGGCCGGAAAACGCGGCGACCAGCGCCCTTTCATGCTCGCGCACTGCGGCAAGCGTGTGACCATCGAGCGCCTGCGAGTATGCGAGAACGCGCGCCATCGCTTCGATTGCGCCGACCGGACAGCCCAGCGCACGTAGACTCCACCATGAGACACGGACGATTTCAGACATCGCCGCCGAAACCGTTGCCGGCTGATTCATGACAACGTCTCCGTCTGGATGGCCGGCTCAACCGGATAACGCCAGTCTCGCGTCACGCCGGCGGCAATCTCGCCCGGCAGCGGAATGCCCTGGAAGAACACTCCACGCACATAACGGATGGAAAGCGGCGTCGAACATTCAATGCCAAGCGAGGCAAGGAAAAAGCGGATTAACTGAGCAGGAATAAAGTCTCGGTGAATCAGGTTATCTCGGATTTCGGCGTACGGCAGGCCGTCGAGATACTGCACACGCGACACCGCCATCTCCAATTCCGGGTGCGAAAACATCAGTTCGCCGACCAGCGCATCGTCCTCGAACGTAGTTGCCACGCACGCGAGCCGTTGCACGATGCCGATATGATCAACGAAAGACTCGAACTCCTCGTGCGGATCGATGATGCGTTCGCCGCGGCGCTGCTCGCCGTTGTCTGCAGAGTGATACCAGAACGTCTGACGCGTCTTTGACAGCAGCATGTCGTAGCGCAACGCCCAAGTGTAGTTTTTGCGTAGCAGGCGCTTCAGTTCGCCTATCGGCATCTCCGCTACCACGTCGCGCTCGCGCGTCGCTCCGACGGCGAGATAGTCGGCGAAGCGGTCGGAGACTGCGGGGTACAGGTCAATCAGCGCTGAATTGAGGTGTTCCTGAGTTTCCGCATCGAACGATTCGGCCGCCTCTGCGAGGTCCTTCCATGTCCTAAGACAGCGGTTGTCGTCTAGCCAGCCAAGAATCGTGCGCAGATTTCCGGCAATCACCTTGTTCGGCACCACGTAGTCTTCCGACTGAACCTGCACGGTGCCGCAGTACGCGGCGACGCGCCTGAGAAGGTCGCGCAGCCGCGCGGTGTGAGTCCCATCGACGGGCATCGATTTCGCGTAGCCGAGCGCCGCCTCACGCACCGTCAGCCACGTTGATACCCAATGCGGCCAGCGCTGCAACGCGACACACATGCCCTGTCCCGACGAATTGCCGACTGCGAGGTAGCGCGCGATGTCGTCGGCGAGGCGAACCGCGTGCGGATTGCGCGCACGGGCGATCGCGTTGACGAGGTCGATTGACACCTGGCGAACCATGTAGAGGCCGAAAAGATCGGCGAAAAATGGATGAGCGAGCGGATGATCTTCGGGAATGCCGAGGTACGACAACGAGCCGTTGCGACCGCTGCCCTGGAAACCACCGTTACGCAGGAGATAGGCAGACGCACTGCCGATCAGCCCGGACTCCGGCTGGTGCCCCGACGCCAGCGCGTCCACGACGTGATCAAAGATACGCGCACTGCGATTAGCAGGCGTCCAGCCAAGGACCATCGCATCAGTGCGCATCGCTTCGACGTTCTTAAGGTCGAACGTGGCGAACTCGCGCTCGATGCGTGTCGCATCCGGTGTTCCGACGAACAGTGCCCCGAACATGTCGCGGTTCGCGCCATCCGAGCGCCGTCCCACCTTTTCTTTGCCATCCCATTCGTAAGCGCGCGCTATGTACGTGAAATTCACGCCGCGCGCGCTTATGCGATATACCAGCCGCGCCTGCCCCGTCGCCTCTGCTTCGCACGACTCTAGCGAGACCTTCCAACGTTCGTCGACCATATGACGCGCCAGCACATATGCAAAGCTCACGCGCGACGCTTTCATCGCGCCGAGCAATGGCCCGATCATGATCGATCCTGCAGGCCGCATGTGGCTAACGACCCTCTCGACCGCTCCGGCACCCAGCAACCCCGTCGCGGCCTCCCTCAAGAAGGGTGGCAATTCCATCGGCATAGCTGTCCTTATTGTTGCCCGCAGTGTCCACACCGACGTCTTAACAGACAGGTGAGATTCATGTCTTTTAGTATACCATCTTCCGGTATGGTGATCTAGATTTTTCGAATCCGGATTTGCCCGATTTGCAGCGTTCGTGCACGATGCGAAGTCGCCGGCGACAAAGCGGGCGCCCGCTATTAAGGTCGGATTCGTACGAGTCAGAACCTGTGACGGATCCCTGCGACGGTGACGACCTGCCGATTCGTCGACGATTGAGTCGCAAAAGCAATCTGCGCAACGGCGTTGGCGCCGGTTGAGTCATGGCCCGACGCCTGTTGGAAGATGCCGACGAGATAGAGGTCTGTGCGTTTCGACAAGCTATAGTCCACGCCAAGGTCGACTTGGTGATAACGTGCGCCCGAGCGGCCGCCGAGACTGCCGCCCGCCGTGTAGTGATAAGCCGCTCCGACCAACAATGACGGCGTCACAAAATATTTCGCATTCGCTTCGACGATGTTGAAGACGGCGGTGCCACGCAGTCTGCCAGTTGCACCGGTAACGGCGGTCGTGCCTAGGTCGTTGAACGACGCGTGGCTATACACGACCCCCACAGAGCCGTCTCCGATCTTGTACGTCGCGCCCGCCGCCGCCACGTCCTGCGTGCCTGCGGTCGCGAGACCGGAGATCACAGGGCCGGACATGTTCGAGCCGGTCGTGCTGTCATTGGCTTTGTTGCCCCACAATGCGTAGTTCGGGTTGAAGGTCTTCGTGTACTCTGCGGCTAAGCCGATTGAGCCTATGTTGTAGCCAGCCGCCGCCGACCAAACCTGGTTGCGCGCGAAGTTACCCGCAACTCCGCCAAAGGAATACGTGCCACCGAACGAGAAGCCGCCGAAACTTGGCGACCTGTACTTGACCGAGTTGTTGACACGATAGGTGCCGTCCAGGTTGTCGAGATCGGCGGGATGCGCCCCATAGCCTGCGCCGCCGAGGGCCCATTGCGCTGCCGCGGTCATGCTACCGACGAAGTCGTAGCCCGTCGGATAATGACGGCCAAAGGTCAGCGACCCCCAAGACTGCGCGCTCAGCCCGACGTAGGATTGACGTCCGAAGACGTCGCCGTTCTGACCGAGCGCACCCGTCGACGAATTAAAGCCTCCTTCGATGTTGAAGATGGCAGCGAGTCCACCACCCAAGCTTTCGGTCCCGCGAAGGCCCCATCGGCTTCCCGATTGACTGCCGCTTACTAACCCGATTTGAGAACCGGTGCGAGCGTTGTTGTTGAACAGAAACCCTTCGTCGACGATGCCGTAGAGCGTCACGCTGCTTTGTGCCACCGCCACGCCCGAGCTTCCCGCTAGAAGCAAAACCGCCAGCGATATCTTTTTCATGTTTGTCTCACCATATAAGCGCTTTGCATCGACCATGTCCTGCCCGTTTTACAGACTGATCGTAAGGACCACTAGATAAATAAAAAACACGACGATGCTCCTCCGCTTGTCGAACGGATTCGTCGCGTCTGCGTTCATGCTCGAGCGTCAGGCAAATCGCGTGCAGCGCGCACTGCGCTGGCGTCCGCGAATCGCCGATCGTCCTATTGTGCTGTCCCGCCAATCAGCCCGGCGATTTCCACATGTTGCGGAAGCGCGGAATCTCGTCCGGCAGCCATACGTGGTTGTGCACATTGCTTCGCATCGCCGCGTATTCGATTGAAAAAAAGAGCGGGACGTAAGGCAGATCGCGCGTGATGATCGCTTCGATCTCGCCGTAAAGCTTTTTGCGCGTGGGTTGATCGATGGCGTCGCGCGCCTGCTGGAGCAGCTTGTCGACTTCAGGGTTGTGATACTTAGTGCTATTCTGCGCGCCCGTGCTGCCGAACAGCAGCGGGAAAAGGCCGTCCGGGTCTGGACGTTGCGCCCAACGAATCGGGCTGAAGTTGATGAGCCCCTGCGATAGTCGCGGATACCAGTCGCTTTGTGCGATCGGATCCAGCTTCACAGTAACGCCGACCGCCTTCAACTGTTCCTGCACGAGCTGATCAATTTGCTGCATCAGCATAATCTGAGGTGTCGATAAATTCACAGTCAGGTTTGCCACACCAGCTTGCGAGAGCAGCGCTCTGGCCTTCGCGGGGTCGTACGGATACGATTTCACCGAAGCATCAAACCACCAAGCACCCGGCGGCGCGATCGATTCGGCGATCGGCACCTTGCCGTTCATCAAGATCTCAACAATGCGTTTGCGATCAACCGCATGAGCGATGGCCTGACGCACCAGTGGATTGTTGAAAGGCGGCCGGTCAATCTGCCATTGGAGCGCATACCAGCGGCTGGCCGGACCGGGGTCGAGCACTATGCCGGGCTGCTTTTCGATCGGGCGAATATCGATCGGCGAAAGCGCCGAGATGTAGTCGACTTCGCCGGTGCGCAACCGCTGCATCGCAACGATCGGGTTCGACGTATCGCTGAATACCACGCGGTCCAGATACGGCTTGCCTGGCTCCCAATACGCCGGGTTCTTGTCTACCGTTAGCGAATTGCCCGGAATCCACTCCTTAAAGACGAATGGGCCAGTGCCGACCGGATGCGTCGCGAAGTCCTTGCCATACTTCATCATGGCTGCCGGAGACGCCATAAATCCCTCACGCTGCGCAAGCATACCGAGCAATGCCGGGCTCGGCGATTTCAGGTGCAATGTGACTGTTCTCGGATTATCGGCCTGCACGCTTTCGACAATCGCCGCGAGCTGCGGGCGCAGCGGCGAGCCGACGGCCGGATCGAGACGCTGGTCGAGATTGATCTTGACAGCGGCGGCGTCGAACGGCGTTCCGTCGTGAAAGCGCACACCATCTTTCAGATGCAACACGAGCCGCTTGCCAGCATCAAGAATCTCCCAGCGTTCAGCGAGTTCCGGTCCAATCGACGCGTCGGGGGTGACCGACAGAAGAGTGTTGTAGATCAAATAGAGCGGCTGACGTTCGGAGAAGTTGACCGAGAACGTTGGATCGAGCGTTTTCGTATCCGACGTGAACGCAACGCGCAATGTGCCGCCGGTGACTGGCTTAGCAGTCGTATCAACAGCGGAGAGGCTAGGTTGCGCAAATAAAATTCCGGCGCTTGCTGCACCGGTAACCGCAAGAAAGGTACGACGACGCATCGGAACAATCCTTGACCATTGACTGATTGAATGTAGGATGATCGTATTCTGTCGGACAATCAACTGGAAAAAAATAAGTGGTTACCCACGTCAGCAAAGTCGCACGTCACTACAGCCGATTCTCAGAACGGTTGATCGGCACCGCCTGCGCGTACGGCTGTACGACGACCGGCTGGAACTATTTCTCGTGTTGAGGTCCACTAATTTCGCTAATGTGGTGCACTAATTCTGCTAATTAAGTCGATCCGTCGCGCGGAAACATGCTGTTCGAACGCTTCATCTCGAAGGAACGTGGCGAGCCGCCGGATATCGACGTCGATTTCGAGCATCAGCGGCGCGAGGAAGTCATCCAGTACATCTATCGCAAGTACGGTCGGGATCGCGAGGCAATTGCGGCGGCGGTGTCCACGTACCGGCCACGCAGCGCGTTGCGTGAGACCGGCAAGGCGCTCGGCATCGATCCACAGATCGTCGACAAGGTGGCAAAAAGCCATCAGTGGTTCGATCACTCACAGGATTTGCTGCGTCGTTTCGAAGAGACTGGGCTCGATCCAGAGAACCCACTCACTCGAATGTGGGCGAAGCTCGCCGCACAGATCCTCAATGTTCCGCGACATCTTTCGCAGCATTCGGAGGTTTTGTCATCAGCCGCGGCAAGCTCACGAGACTCGTGCCGGTTGATGTGTCCGGTCTTTCAGGGGGCTGTTCCAGTCGGGCACGGCGGCAACCGATCGCCAAAGTGCACTTGAAGATCGACGTGCTCGCGCTTGGCATGCTGTCGGCGATTCGTCGCACGCTCGATATCAAGTCTCCCACTTACAATAGCTGGTAGGCATAAGACTGTGTATATGACTAACAACAAGAACGAAGTAATGGAAGTGTTGACGGGACCTGAGCGCCGACGGCGCCGGTCGGCTGATGAGAAGCTGGCGATGGTTCGGGAGACGTTCGAGCCCGGCAAGACAGTTTCGATGGTGGCTCGGCTGCACGGCATCAATCCGAATCAGCTGTTTCAGTGGCGCAAGCTGCATCAGGACGGCAAGCCTGTCGGCAGTGAGCGCTGGAGAAGAAGTTGTGCCGGCGTCCGAGTTGAGCGACGCGCTGAAGCAGATCAAGGAGCTCCAGCGGCGGCTGTGCAAAAATGGTATGGACGCCTCCTCATCGCATAATTGAGGTCTCGTCCTACCGGAGGGCGCAGATGGAACCGACAGTCGTGGGCGTACATATCGCCAAGCGGGTTTTCCAGCTTCACTGGATAGTCGCAGACACTGGCGAGGTGCTCGACAAACAGCTTCGTCGTGACAGTTTCCTGGAGCACTTTGCTAATCGCGAAAGATGCCTTATCGGGATGGAGGCTTGCGGAGGCTCACAGCACTGGGCACGTCGTCTCGTGGAGCTTGGACACGAGGTCAAGCTGATGCCCGGCAAGCTGGTGAAGGCCTTCGTGACAGGAAACAAGAACGACGTAGCCGACGCGCGTGCTATCTGGGCAGCAGCAAAACACCCAGGTGTGAGGGCCGTGCCGGTTAAAACTGAAGCCCAGCAGGCCGTTCTGGCGTTGCATCGGATACGGCAGCAGCTCGTCATCTTCAGGCGCTCCCAGTTTAACTGCCTTAGGGGTTTGCTGAGCGAGTACGGCGAAGTAATGGGCGTTGGGCGCGCAGCAATGAACCGGGCCATGCAGGAGGTCCTGCTGCGCCTCGATTCACGCCTGCCCCGCGTATTAGTGGATTCTCTCCGGGAGCAATGGCAACGGCTGGTCGATATCGATGGGCAGATTGCCGTCATCGAGCAGCGGCTACGTGGATGGTTACGTGAGAATCCCGCCTGTAGGGCAATTGCAGAAATCCCGGGCGTAGGGTTTCTCACCGCAACTGCTGCGGTCGCGTCAATGGGCGACCCGAAAGCCTTTCGTTCAGGGCGGGAATTTGCTGCGTGGCTTGGACTCGTCCCTGCGCAATTTGGGACCGGGGGAAAGGTTCGCCTGATGACGCGCATCGACGGCTCGAAGATCGAGCTGGGCTGAACCGAACACTGGACCACGCAGAGAAAACATCATGTTTGCAGTGCGCGCGGTGCTGGTGCCGCGTGCATGGCGGCTCACGCTCACGCTTGCGTGATCGGTATGTTCTGTATCCGAGCATTTGACTACATGTTGGGATAGTTTGGCCCGCCGCCCCCTTCCGGGGTTACCCACACAATGTTCTGCGTCGGATCCTTGATATCGCAGGTCTTGCAATGCACGCAGTTCTGCGCGTTGATCTGCAGAGATTCCGTGCCCGCGTCGGTCTTCACATACTCGTAGACCGCGGCCGGGCAGTAGCGGCTTTCTGGACCAGCATAGGTACGCAAGTTCACGTTGACCGGTACGCTCGGATCCTTCAACGTCAGGTGAGCGGGTTGATTCTCCTCGTGATTAGTATTCGAGATGAACACGGACGAAAGACGGTCAAACGTGAGTCTGCCATCCGGCTTCGGATAAACAATTGGTTTGCACTGCGTCGCCGGCTTCAGCATCTCGTGATCTCTGTGTTGATGATGCAGGGTCCACGGCACGTTGCCGCCCATCACCTTCTGTTCGATTCCGACCATGAACGTGCCGAGGTACAAGCCCTTGCTCATCCATTGCTTAAAGTTGCGTGCACGATGGAGTTCCGCCTTGAGCCACGACTTTTCGAACGCTTCTGCATAGGCGGTCAACTCGTCATTCTGGCGGCCAAACTGGACGGCTTCGAACGCAGCTTCGGCGGCCATCTTGCCCGACTTGATCGCCGCGTGGCTGCCCTTGATGCGCGATGCGTTAAGGAAACCCGCGTCATCGCCCGCGAGCGCGCCGCCGGGAAATGTGAGTTTCGGCAGCGACAGCAGACCACCGGCCGTAATCGCCCGCGCACCGTAGGAGATGCGCTTGCCCCCTTCGAGGAACGCGCGAATCGACGGATGCGTCTTGTAGCGCTGGAACTCTTCAAACGGCGAGAGATACGGATTCGAATACCCGAGCCCGACGACGAAGCCCACGACCACCTGATTGTTGTCCATGTGGTAGAGGAACGAGCCGCCGTAGGTATCGGGTTCGAGCGGCCAGCCGGCGGTGTGGATCACGAGACCGGGCTCGTGCTTGACCGGATCGATTTCCCACAATTCCTTGATGCCGATGCCGTACACCTGCGGATCAGAATTCTGGTTGAGCTTGAATTTGTCGATCAGTTGACGGCCAAGATGCCCGCGCGCGCCCTCACAGAACAGCGTGTATTTCGCGTGCAGTTCCATGCCGAGCTGGAAGTTTTCGGTCGGCTCGCCGTCTTTGCCCACGCCCATGTTGCCGGTGACGACGCCGCGCACGGCGCCGTCACCGGCGTAGAGCACTTCGGCGGCCGGAAAGCCCGGGAAGATTTCGACGCAGAGCGCCTCCGCCTGCTGCCCCAGCCAGCGCGTGACGTTCGCGAGGCTGATGACGTAGTTGCCGTGGTTCTTGAAGTTGTCGGGGAGCAGCCAGTTCGGCACCTGCTTCGCGTCGTTCTGCGACAGGAAGAGGAAACGGTCTTCCGTCACTTCGACATCGAGCGGCGCACCTTTTTCCTTCCAGTCGGGGATGAGATCGGACAGGCCGCGCGGATCCATTACGGCGCCGGACAGGATATGCGCGCCGATCTCGGAGCCTTTCTCCAGAACGCATACACTGATCTCTTCGTGACGCGCTTGTGCGAGCTGTCTAAGTCGTATCGCCGCAGCGAGACCCGCGGGGCCACCTCCAACAATCACCACATCGTATTCCATCGACTCACGAGGGCCGTGCTCTGCAATTAGGGTTCCACTATTGCTCATTGATTGTCGCTCAAGTTTGAGTTGGACCATACCGTTGCCATGACCATTAAACGGTCATCCAAGTGCTTCGCCACCGCAGGACACGATGTTGTCGGCAAGCCGTTCGGCGGCCTCGACGCCGTTGCGGTAATTGATGCATCTGCGATATTCGCTTCGCGTCGCGCGAGACGAGCCGCCGGTGATGATCAGCGTGCGCCGATTGTCCGGCGCGCTAGGGGATTAGGCGGGGTGAGAAGAAGTGCTCCTCGCTGCCTTGCGTCTCCTAAAAGAAGTTCACCTTCCCCTTCCGCCACGGCGAATCAGTCGTTCGCGGACGCCGTGACGTTCTCCTCGCCCCGATAACAGCCGGCGTTGGTGTGCTCGATCATCGCGGCGAGCGCGCCGGCGCGGTCGCCCGCCTCGAGACGCCGCGGAATCTCATCGTGCTCGTGCAGCAGTTGCTTGCAGTGGACCACCCGGTCATCGCTAAAATTGAACGGATACTTCGCCCACAACACGCGGACGAACTGCAGCGTCTGCGGACGATCGGCAATCTCGTAGATCCGGAGATGGAACCGGACATTGGCGGCGCGCACCGGAAACGGCGCGCGCGACTTCGTCAGCTTGGCGAGCCCCTTGTGGATCGTGCGCAGCTCCGCGATTTCGCCGTCGGTGAAATTTTCGAGCGCCGATTCCATCAGCCGGCTATCGAGAACGACGCGCAACTCGAAAATCTCGCGCGCGCTCTCGCAGTCGATTTCCAGCACGAGCAGCCCCTTGTGCGGGACGCTGAGGACGAAGCCTTCCATTTCTAGCGCCCTGAGCGCCTCGCGCACCGGCGTGATCGACACGCCCAGCTCCTCGGCGATCTCCGCCTGCTTGAGCTTCTCCCCGCGCCGGTACTCGCCCGAGATAATCCGCTCTCTCAGCCGCTCAGCCACCTGATCCAGCTTTGTCTGAAACACTATATGAACCCCAGAGTGTCTTGCCAATAAAATGTATGGTCGTGGTCACTCGAACACGGGCACCAGACGCTAGGCAAGTCATTCGCTCATGTCTCATCGTTAGCTATGGCTCGACTCGGTGCCGAGCGATAGCTATAGTCGGGCGATTTGGCTGCGTTGCTCTAGGGACGGACTACGTCCGCCTCACGCCAACCCATTGAGGGTAATGTTCCCTTACCAACGGCCCGTCTTCTGCCCACGCATGACAACCACCAATTTGCAATGGACGCGTCTCCGAATTCCGGTTGATGAACGGTGCCAACGTTTGGATTGAACCGGCGGCCATCGCACCCACTAGTTCAGTAACGTGGCTACATCCGTTTATGCCGCGAAACAATTCTCCGACGGCTCTTCTGAACCCCGCTCCGACACGAAGTCCAACGAGCTTCTTATACTGCTTCCTAATCTCGTCACATACACCGGCATAGGGCTGCGCATCCATCGCCACATCCACTGCAAGGATCGTCAGGCTCAAATCGAGCGTCCAGCGCAACCTCATACAGTGGATGGCATCTCCAGCTTTTCGTACACAGGAATGAAGGCTGAGGTCATGATCCTTTGTATCAGTTAGGCTCCCTTCGACATCCCAAAGACCATCTTCCCTTTGGAAACCCTCGATGAGCATTTGTCGAGCGTGAACCCGTTGGCGCCCAACTGGCAACACGTCAAGCGGCATCACCAACCTCCGTCAATGAAGCAAGTATTTGCTCGGCCCTCAACACGACAGGACGGTCGACCATTTTGCCATCTAGAGCGACCGCGGCGCCTTGTGCTTTGGCAACACTTATTAGAACGCGTTTTGCCCAGGCCACGTCCGCCTCGGATGGTCGGAAAACGTCGTTCACAGGACCCACTTGCTTCGGGTGAATACATAGTTTCCCTGCAAATCCACGGCGCTTACTGTTGACGGTCTCCTGCGTTAAACGCTGAAGATCGTCTATCACCGGGGTTACACCATCGATGGGCGGCTTAAGTCCCAAAACTCTTGACACAAGCACCAAGGATGCGCGATATGGATCGAGCTCCGCCCCATCGCCTTCAATATTCATATCGACCTGAAAATCGAGAGTGCCGAAAAGAAGTTGCCTGACGCCGTGAGTTGATGCGACATCTCGGACATTCCAGATTCCTGCTGCAGTCTCGATCAGCGGATACACAGGAATATCGCTCGTGAAGTCCTTGGTCACAATCGCGATTGCTTCACTCGACTCGGCTTTCGGCAACACTACCCCGGAGATTCCCGGCAAATCGAGCAGCTCAACGTCCTCATCAAACCAAGGAGTTCCGGGGCCGTTAATGCGCAGCAGAACTGGATGTTCGGCCGAAGCCCATGACGCAATGGCAGTTCGCGCTTGCGCCTTCGCCGTCGGTGCGACCGCATCCTCGAGATCGATAATGATGGCGTGAGCCCCGCTTTTCAACGCTTTGTCGAAACGTTCAGGCCGATCGCCAGGAACGAACAAGAGGGAATGAAAATGCGCCTCATGAGTTGTCAGCATCGTGATTGCCTTTGAACGTATCGCGGTTCAATTCGCGCAGCCCACCGACTTCGGCTTGAGCGCGCATGGTTAGCCACCCCTCGTTGTCTTTCGCCCAAAGTTCGATGGTTTTCCCGTCGGAACTCGGCTGCCCGCAAACCGTGAAGGAATTACCAAGAAAAGTTGGTCGCACAGCCTTGAAGGTGAAGGTCTTGACCACCGACTCAGGAGCCTTTCGACGTACGAGATCTAACAGCAAAGTCGCCACAAAAGGTCCATGAACCACGAGATTTGGATAACCCTCTTGGTGCAGAGCATACTCCCTGTCATAGTGAATGCGGTGACTGTTGAACGTTAAGGCCGAATAGCGGAACAGCATCGTTTCTGTCGGGGCGATCTCGCGCTTCCAAAGGTACTCCGTAGGAGCTCGAGTAGGCTGCGGCACCGCTGCGCCTGGTACGTAAGCCTCACGATAAACGATGTCCTGCTCCTCCTCGATCACGACAGAATTTCCGATTTTCAGCAGGTGGCGAACCGTCACGAAACCCAACCGGCCCGTTCGCCCCGATTTCTCCTCGACGTTGGTTACGGTTGATGACCGACGAATTACTTGACCAATCTCGATCGCGCTATGAAATTTGAGACGGCCGCCCGCCCACATGCGTCGAGGTAGGCCAAGGTCTGGCAGAACCCCCCTTTTTTTTGGGTGCCCGTCGGGTCCGAGCTCATTGGTCGCTGTCAGTGGCCAGAAGAGAATCCAATGCCACAGTTCCGGGAGCGCGCTCCCAATTGACGGGAGGTTTGAATAGTCAAGTGTCACACCCAAAGCTCGCGCTCGGGCGACGGACACGTCATCGATCATCTCAACGGCGGCGCGGTACTCTTTATTAACGTTCGTCATGCTAATTTTTCTCCGAACTTCTGCGGTCAGCATGGGCCAATGACCCTTGGCGCCGACGCTCCGCTTTGAACGAAACCGTCGGTACCTACTAGCTCAAAATAATGCATAAGGCGACATGCAGAGTCTGATCCAGAGCGGAAGAGTAGAGTCCTTGACAGTCGGAAAACTGCTGTGCGCCGTTGTTCGCGTTAAAGCCCGACTCCAAGGTAAAGATCGCCTTGTTGCCACCGCCAAGATCCTCAGTGCCTTAAAAACCAAAACGGCTTCCATAGAGCAATCGGGACACTAGCTTCGTGGTCGACTTCCCTCCGCTTGTGGATCTGAGTGTAGATTGATTGTTGGTGTAAACAAGACCGTCGTCCACAATGCTGTAAAGAGTAACGCTGCTTAGCGCGCTTGCAATCTCGGATACGCATTCAGACGCGATAGCAACCCCAATTATAAGTCGCGCGTTAATATTCATTCTTGTCTCCGTTGATGTAATCTAACATTTTCAATTATTTTACTTCGTTGTAGTACTCTACGACCACCGAAGGATGGACTTCTAGGTGAGTAGTTCAGTTGGAGCGGCGATGGCTCACCACTTTTTCCTTTAGCGTCTCATCGGGCCGATCCGGGCGAGCAGCTTCCTCAAGCGATAGACGCGATGGGTCACCTCCTAGCAACGCGGTGCTTATGGCGCCAACAAGTAGGATGCCACCGATCATCCAAAAGACACCGTCCATCCCATAGAGCCTCATCGCTTCAAGGACGGCATATGAGCCGAACACAGCACCCAAACGTCCGGCACCGAAACTGAGCCCACTTCCGGTTGATCGTGCCGTCGTAGGAAAAATTTCGCCGCACAAGATGTCAAGCGCGTTTGCCGCAGAGATGACAAAAAACGACATCAAAAATCCCGTTGTCAATAGTGTTGCTTCACTGTGGGAACTTGAGAATGCCACCGCAAAGATCCCAGCTAACAGAAATGAAACCACCGCGATTCGAATTCTTCCGATTCGGTCCAACAGAAACATCAAGATCAAACTGCTGATCGGAAAAGCGGAAATCATGACAAGTGTGAAGGTAAGCGATTTCGTAATCGTGAATCCCCGCCCGGCCATGAGTGACGGCAACCAGGTTACCAACGCATAGGTTGAAAGGAATGCGCAAAAGAACGCGATCATAATCGCGGTGACCCGGCGTGTGTATCTCGTGAATACGACGACAAATGGATCTACTCGAGCGGTATCGTCAGCTGTCGGAGGAAGCATGTCCGGGAGATTAGCCACGCCCATCTTGCGCAGTACCACTAACGCTTCACTTCCTCTGCCTCGCGCAGCGAGCCATCGTGGCGATTCGGGTAGCGCAATTCGCAAGAAGAACACTGCCATCGCGCCCACGCCATTTAGAGCGAATATGCCTCTCCAGCCGAGGCTGTCGCGAAGCAAAAGTGAAACCAGAAGTGCCACCGGAAATGCTAGGGTTCCACCGAACAGGTTCACTAGCCCCAAGGCCAAACCTCGAGATCTCCGAGGAACGAATTCGGCGGCATACGAGTAGGCCAGTGGAATCTCTGCGCCAAGCCCCAACCCTGCGATGAACCGCAGTACTGCCAGGAATCGGTAATCCGGGGACAACGCTGACGCGATTGTTGCTAGCCCATATATTGCCAAGTTCATCTGGTAGATGAATTTCCGCCCGAGGCGGTCCGTGAGGCCGCCTTGGAGGACACTTCCGAGAAGCAAACCCGCGAATGTAGCGCTCGCAATGATCGCGATCTGAGATTGAGTCGCAAACCGCGTCGCGATTAAATCAGGAGCTAGGGATCCTAGTACAGAGACGTCGAAGAAATCGAAGAACAGCCCCGCTATGATAAGAGTGAGAATCTTTGTGTGGTAACGTTGGAACGGAAGGTCGTCAAGAATGCGCCCAACCCGCTGCGAAGCAGTCTCCATTTATAGGTCTCCTATTCACATTGAATGTTAACTTGTGTAAAACACTCCTCTAGGGTCCGGCGTTGCATCTCCGCCATCGTTCCCGCCACTCACTTTCGCGCGCCAAGCGCAAACGGTACCAGCCAGACAAATAGAATCACCGCAGACCCGCTAAAAACAATCAATATTTCCCAAAGTTATTCTTAACCAATCTCGAAACCGCTGTCGGTCAAAGGTGTACCTTGCTTTCGAACCGGTGCCGTTTGAAGATTTTTGCAGCTAGAAGAATCCTATCGATCGGGTTGCCTTCGATCGAAAATCCAGTGTGGTCGCGCGCTCTAGACCTGATCCTCGGTACACCGAGAGGTCAATGGTCGTCGCGTAAATGCCCCGGCAGGCGAGAACGGTCCAGCAAATCCGCATCTTGTTAGCCGGCTTAAATATAAGGGACCGATTAAAGTTCTTGGATGCATCGACCGACTCTCCCCGAAACGCGGGGCTGCGTACTGAAATTGGCCGCTAAGGTCACAGGAGCTCGACAACTCCAGTCGAGAATGTGGCTACGTTCGGCGATTTTCCACCCCTTGTCAGTCGTCTTCTCGAACTTATCGATATAGCGCAGGCCACGCATATCTGCGTTTCCCTCAACCCCAACCAGAAAAGCGATTGCCACGGTTTCTACATCGGCCGCACTATCGCTGGTAAAGCTTGTGCGAATACTTCCAACCAGGTGAGTGCAGATTCGACACACGCCCGATTCAAGATTAGCGAAAAGAGGAATTTGCTCAATCAATTCATCAACGTCTTCTACTTCTGGACGCCCGTCATATTTTGCTCTGACATCCGAAACGAAGCACGTTTTCATTAGATCCCGATCACATGAGTCAGCCGCGCGAAAATACGTTTCGATGACGTCTTCGATTGCTGACTGGTCGATGATTTGGTATATTCGCGTGGACTCGCTCATATAGCTTTCGCACCTCTCTATATCTCAATGTGGTTATGCCGGGTCTCTTTCAACCAGACAGCGCCGATTATGATCGTTACCGCTGCTACGGCGACGGGGTACCACAAGCCCGCGTACAAATTGCCTCGTTCTGCTATCAAGGCAAAAGAAATGCTCGGTTGTAGCCCCCCGAACCAACCCGTAGAGATGTGGTACGGGACAGAGAGGGACGTGTACCGGATCCTTGCCGGAAACATTTCGACCAAGATAATGCCCATCACCGAATAGCTAACGGTAGCGTATATCGCGAGGACAAGGAGAAGCCCAAAGACGGCGGGAATGTTCATCTCCGCGGTTGTCGTACGTTGCGGATATCCGGCCCGCGCTAATTCTGTTTTTAAAGACTCATCCAACTGACGCGTCTTATCCTTTGCCATCGGCTCATTCATTCCAGCAAGATTGACGGACTCGATGGAACGATCTCCGACACTTATCGTTCCATTCGGTGACCCTGGCCGATCACTCATTGCAAAGTTGACGGATGCACGTGAAAGAGCAAGCTTTGCGACGTCGCACGAAGATGTGAACTTCTTGTTTCCCGTCGGGTTAAGCATCAGCGAGCAGTTCGACAAATCTGCGGATAACACGACTGGTGCTGAGGCCAGCGCTTTCGCGAGGCTTGGATTCGCAGCTTCTGCGATACCTTTGTAGATCGGAAACAGCGTCGCGGCTGGAATAATGAGCCCGGCGAGCAACACTGGTTTTCGTCCAATGCGATCCGATAGCCACCCGAATATGACAAAGAAGGGACAGCACAAAACGAGTGCAGAAATGACGAGGATGTTCGACGTCGTCGGATCTACACGGAGGGCCTGTGTCAGGAAGAAGATAGGAAAGAATGCACTTGTATAATAAAGTACCGTCTGTCCCGCGCACATCCCAAAGATTGCGAGCAATATCAACCGAAGATGCTTCCACTGCCCAAATGCCTCCCAGAACGGGGCTTTGGACTCGCGTCCACTCGCCTTCATCGCGAGAAAGACGGGCGATTCTTTGAGCGAAAGGCGAATATACAGTGAAATAAGAAGCATGAAGATGGACACGATGAATGGTAAGCGCCATCCCCAAGATTCGAACCTGTCACCGGAGAAATGAATGCTGGACGTTACGACTACGAGCGCGAGTACCATGCCGGCCGTACCCGTCGTTTGAATCCACGCCGTATAGAGCCCACGCTTGTCCGGCGGCGAGTGCTCGGCAACGTATGTCACCGCGCCGCCGTACTCTCCTCCAAGAGCCAGACCTTGAACCATTCTCAGAGTTATGAGCAGCGCAGGCGCGATCATGCCAACATCGCGATACGTCGGTAGCAGTCCAGTGCAGAAAGTCGCGAATCCCATTAGGATGATGGTGAGCAAGAACGTCTTTTTACGGCCGTACTTGTCACCCAAACGTCCGAATACGATCGCTCCAATCGGGCGGATAATAAATCCGGCTCCGAAGCCAAGCAACGCGAAAATGTAGCCGTACGTCGGACCCACAGACGAAAAGAAATTCTTCGCGATTACTCCAGCTACGCTCCCATAGATTAGAAAGTCGTACCACTCAAAGAGCGTGCCTAGTGCTGAACCGATGATGACTTTTCGCTCTTCCGATGTCATCCTGCGACTGTTAGCTGCGACCGTAGTCACTGTTGTCTCCGTGTTCGTTTTTCCGAGTTGGTACGTTGGCCGTCTGCACCACTGATGCCAGACCCCACGTTGTCGCTCAGATTTTTAAGATGTCTGACACCACGGACGACGCCTGACGTCTTGCGCATCCGGTGCATGCGTATAAAGTAAGAGTGCCTGCCTCGACCGACCGAGGCAATTTGCCTTTGCTTAAGAAGGCGTTTGTTCACGCTCATATTGAGTGCCAAGGATACCGGCTACCATTGGTCAACGGCATCTTACGAGTTTGCAATATGGTTATCTACGCCACAGCCTTCATCATTTCCTCGACGACCTTCTTCGCGTCTCCGAACACCATCATCGTCTTGTCCATATAGAACAGTTCGTTATCGAGTCCGGCGTATCCCGCCGCCATCGAGCGTTTGTTCACAATGATGGTGCGCGCCTTGTACGCTTCGAGAATGGGCATGCCCGCGATCGGCGATTTCGGATCGGTCTTAGCCGCAGGGTTCACCACGTCGTTCGCGCCGAGTACCAGCACGATGTCCGTCTGGCCGAACTCGCTGTTGATGTCCTCCATCTCCTGGACCATCTCGTAAGGCACTTCGGCTTCGGCGAGCAGCACGTTCATGTGTCCCGGCATCCGCCCCGCGACGGGGTGAATCGCATACCGCACGTCGATACCTTTCTCGACAAGCTTGTCGGTCAGCTCCTTCAACGCGTGCTGTGCGCGCGCCACGGCCAGACCGTACCCCGGCACGATCACCACGCTTTCCGCATTGCCGAGCATGAACGCGGCATCATCGGCAGAACCGGATTTGACCGGACGCCGCTCCGTCGCCCCGCCTGTTGTAGCACCGCCGGCCTCGCCGCCGAAGCCGCCGAGAATCACGTTGAAGAACGAACGGTTCATGGCCTTGCACATGATGTACGACAGAATCGCACCCGACGAACCCACCAGCGAACCCGCGATGATCAGCATTGGGTTGTTCAGCGAGAAACCGATGCCTGCCGCTGCCCAGCCCGAGTACGAGTTCAGCATCGACACGACCACCGGCATGTCCGCCCCTCCGATTGGGATAATGATCAGCACGCCCAGCGCGAACGCGATGAGCGTCATGATGATGAACGGCAGCCGCGACTGCGTGAGCATGAAGATCACGCCGAAGCCAAGCATTGCGATGGCGAGCAGAAGGTTGATCAGATGCTGCCCCGAGTAGACGACCGGCGCGCCCTGAAACAGCCTGAACTTGTACTTTCCCGACAGTTTGCCGAACGCTATGACCGAGCCCGAAAACGTGATCGCGCCGACAAACGTCCCGATGAACAACTCGACGCGATTGCCGTACGGAATCGGCTCGCCGAGCGGGGCGAGTCCGAACGCCGCAGGTTCGGCGACCACGCCATACGCGATACACACCGCCGCGAGACCGATCAGCGAATGCATCGCCGCGACGAGTTCGGGCATCTTCGTCATCTCGACTTTCGCCGCAATGTACGCGCCTGCGCCGCCGCCGACGACCAGCGCGACGAACAGCAGCGACAGCCCGGGCGCGAGGTTCGCTTCGAGATACGCGGCCTGTTTCACGATCAGCCCGAGCGTCGTGACGATGGCGATCGCCATGCCCGCCATGCCGAACGTATTGCCAATGCGCGCGGTCTTTGGATTCGACAGGCCCTTCAGCGCCTGAATGAAACACACCGACGCTACGAGATAAAGGAGAGTAACGACGTTCATGCTCATTTACGCGGCCTCCTTGCTCGCGAGCTTCTTCGGCTCTTTCCTCTTGAACATCTCGAGCATGCGCCGCGTGACAAGAAAGCCTCCGAATACGTTCACCGCCGCGAGCAGCACGGCGAGCGTGCCGAAGAACTTGCCGGCGACGCCGACCGTCAGGCCAACCGCGAGCATCGCGCCTACGATGACAATCGCCGAGATCGCGTTGGTCACGGCCATCAGCGGCGTGTGCAGCGCGGGCGTGACGTTCCACACCACGTGGTAGCCGACATAAATGGCCAGCACGAAGATGATGAGGTTGATCACTGTGTGATTGATGACGTCCATTCGCGTCTCCGTGAGGGGTTAGGCGGCCGCGCGCGCGAGTTGACCGTCGCGGCACTGGAGCGTAGCCGCAACGATATCGTCGGCGAGATCGATGTTGAGCCTGCCTTCCTTGGTCAGGATCAGCTTGAGGAAGTCGAGCAGGTTGCGTGCATAGAGCGCGGAGGCGTCCGCCGCCACCATCGACGCGAGATTCGTGTGGCCGACAATGTGCACGCCATGCTTCATCACGACCTTGTCGACTTCGGTGAGCGGACAGTTGCCACCCTTGTTGCCTTCGAACTCGGAGCCGCGCCCGGCGGCGAGATCGATGATCACCGACCCCGGCTTCATGTGCTTGACCGTTTCGACCGATATCAGGGTCGGCGCGGGGCGGCCGGGAATCAACGCGGTGGAGATGACAATGTCCGCAACCTTGGCACGTTCGTGCACTTGCGCGGACTGTCGCGCGAGCCAACTCGGTGGCATCGGCCGCGCGTAGCCGCCCACGCCAACGGCTGCTTCGCGTTCTTCATCGGTTTCGAAGGGCACGTTCACAAACTTCGCGCCCAGCGATTCGATCTGCTCCTTCACGCTTGGCCGCACGTCCGAGGCCTCGACGACCGCGCCGAGACGCTTGGCCGTCGCGATCGCCTGAAGGCCCGCAACGCCCGCGCCCAGAATCAGCACGCGCGAGGCCTTCACGGTGCCCGCGGCGGTCATGAGCATCGGCATGAATCGCTGGTAGTACTGGCAGGCCATCAGCACTGCCTTGTATCCTGCGATGTTCGCCTGCGACGAAAGCACGTCGAGACTTTGCGCGCGCGTCGTGCGCGGCGCGGCTTCGAGGGCGAACGCAGTCACGTTGGCGGCGGCGAGGCGCGCGGTATTTTCCGTATCGAAAGGGTCGAGCATGCCGATGAGCACGGCGCCCGGTTTGAACATCGCCAGTTCGCGCTCGCTGGGCGATTGCACCTTGAGGACGATTTCGGCGGAAAAGGCCGTGGCGGCATCGACGAGATCGGCACCGGCCTGTGCGTATGCATTGTCGATGTAGCTTGCGCGCAACCCCGCGCCGCTCTGAACAGAAACGCGATGTCCTTGCGTGACAAGTTTCTTGACCGTCTCGGGTGTTGCGGCGACACGCGACTCGTTCTGCTGTTTTTCTGCCGGTACTCCTACTTGCATCAATCGACCTCGGGTTGATCTTGTTTTAAATCGAATTAGCGCGCCTTTCGGAACTAAGTGCGTGCCGATGAGGAGACCGCCGGGATGAACTTTGAACAGTATTTTGGGCCGAATGACCTCAAGGCTTCTTTAGCGTCCTGCCAATTGAAAGGCTCTTTTTTTCTGTCCTTCAGAGGCCAGAGTACATTCTCCGGGGCATCACAGAAGTAGTTCCCATTGCCCTTCTTCAGATGCCAGACAATAATGATCCATCCAGTCAAATTGCGTTCTGGACCAAGGCCAGCTCTGATTCGTATCGCTAGTTGACCCGCGTCGTTTCGACGACTCGCTAGCGTGGTTGTAACTCTCCTCGTCGGCACTTTGATTCACGGTGCTTCTTCCTTGAAGGCACATTCTTAAATTCCTGCGGTGAGTTCCGGCACGACCGCGAACAGGTCGCCGACCAGACCGTAATCCGCGACACTGAAAATCGGTGCTTCCGGATCCTTGTTGATCGCGACGATGACCTTGCTGTCCTTCATGCCGGCCAAATGCTGGATAGCGCCGGAAATACCGACTGCCACATACAACTGCGGTGCGACGATCTTGCCCGTCTGACCCACCTGATAGTCGTTCGGCACGTACCCGGCATCCACCGCCGCGCGCGATGCGCCCATTGCCGCGCCAAGCTTGTCGGCCAACGGTTCGAGCACCTTCGTGTAGTTCTCGCCGCTGCCAAGACCACGTCCACCCGACACGATGATCGAAGCCGAAGTCAGTTCCGGCCGATCCAGCTTCGTGACTTCGCGGCTGACGAATGACGAGATGCCAGCGTCGGCTGCCGCTTCGATCTTCTCGATCGATGCACTGCCGCCTTCTGCTGCCACCGAATCGAAGCCCGTTGCACGGACCGTGATGACCTTGATCGGATCGCTCGATTGCACCGTCGCGATGGCGTTGCCCGCGTAGATTGGACGCTCGAAGGTATCGGCGCTGTCGACGGCGGTGATGTCGCTGATCTGTGCGACATCCAGATGCGCCGCGATACGCGGGGCGATGTTCTTGCCATAGGCCGTCGCGGGCGCGAGGATGTGCGAATAGTCCTTCGCGATATTCAGCACCGTGCCCTCGACGTTCTCGGCCAGACCTTCGGCGAGTTGAGGCGCATCCGCAAGCAGCACTTTAGATACGCCTGCGATCTTCGCTGCCGCATCGGCCGCGCCCTGCGCGTTCGCACCCGCGACCAGCACATGAATATCGCCACCGATTTTCGATGCCGCCGCTACCGTGTTCAACGTCGCGGCCTTGATGGACGCGTTGTCGTGTTCCGCAATTACCAGAATTGTCATTTCGTGCGTCTCCGTTACAGGACCTTGGCTTCGGTCTTGAGCTTCTCGACCAGCGTCTTCACGTCCGGCACCGTAATGCCTGCGCTGCGCTTAGGCGGCTCGACGACCTTCAGCGTCTTCAGTCGCGGCGCGACATCCACGCCAAGGTCGGCCGGCTTCACGAC